>JACQBZ010000029.1 GCA_016194285.1 Nitrospirota bacterium
GTTCCGAGGATGATGGCGCGACCCCAATCCTGCAACGCACCCGACACAATCTCGGAAGCGCTGGCACTCCCTTCATTCACGAGAACGATCATGGGATAGTTATCGTACGGATTCTTGTCGCTGGACTGATACTCATCCTTTTGTTTCTTGGGTTCGCGGCCTTTAATGGACACCACCACTTTGCCCGGCGGAATGAACAATTCGGTCGTCTCGACCGCCGCCGTCAGCAGACCCCCCGGGTTATTTCGGAGGTCTAAAATGATGGACTGCATTTTCGCATCCTTCAACTTCTTCAGTGCGGAGCCCAGATCTTTGGCGGTCATTTCCTGAAATTGACTCAGCCGAATATACCCGATCCGATTGTCCAGCATCTTGCTTTTGACACTGTCGATCTTGATCGTTTCTCGGACCAGATCAAACACCAACGGCCCATCGGCCCCCTCCCGTTCGACGGTCAGTTTGACCTTGGTGCCCTTCGGCCCCCGCATCTTTTCCACGGCCTCCATCAAGGTCATTTCTTTTGTGGGTGCCTCATCGACCTTGATGATGAAATCTCCGGACTTGATCCCGGCCCGGTCGGCCGGTGTCCCCTCGATCGGGGCGATGACCGTCAAACGGTTCTCTTTGATCCCGATCTGGATCCCCAGTCCCCCGAACTCCCCTTTCGTGTCCACTTGCATTTCCTTATACATCTCCGGGGACATAAACGCCGAATGCGGATCCAACGTGTTGAGCATGCCCCGGATGGCGCCGTACACCAAATCCTTGCTGTTGGTTGGCTCCACGTAATTCTTCTGGATCAGGGACAGAACCTCGGCAAATATTTTCAGCTCTTCATAAACTTCGGATTCCGCCGAAAGCGCGCTCCGAAGCCCTTTCCCCACCATCATCCCCGTTGTGAATACGGTGATTAAAAGGACGATAACGATGCCCATCAAGGCCTTTTGCTTCTTATGCATATTCTCCTCCCAAACAGAATGCCCGACTATTAAAACCGATGCGTGTTCATCGCCGCTTCAGCCATGCCAGGGGATCCACCGGATCCGCCCCGTGGCGTATCTCAAAATAGAGATTGTTGTCGCTCGTCAATCCGGTGTCCCCGATCTCGCCGATGATCTGGCGTTGGGCGACCGGATCACCCGGCGAGACCAAAAGTTTGGCCGCGTGGGCATAGAGCGTAAAATAATTTTTCCCGTGATCGATGATCACCAAGAGCCCGTAGCCTCGGAACCAGTCGGCGTAAACCACCGACCCGCTGTAGACCGACCGAATGGGACTGCCCTGACTGGACTGGATTTCAATTCCTTTACGGTAAACATACACATCAAACTGAGGATGCTTCTGACGGCCGAAGAGGGTGATCACCCGACCCAGGGTCGGCCAATCCAGGTGTCCGCGTTGTAGCACGAAGCCTTCCCCGGCGGGTTGTTCCCGACGGGCGCGGCGCTGCTGTTCCAGTTCCTGGATGAGGCCCTTGAGCTTTGCGGCCGAGTCTTCCAGTTCACGGAGGGTTCGCTCATACGTCGATTTCTCGTCGCGAATACTGGCCAGCAGCAGGTCCTTCTTCTTTTTTTCATTGTGGATCTCGGACAGCTTCTGGGTAATTTCGGTCTTATACTCAATAAGCTCGGCCCGGGCTTTGCGCAACGCGGCCTCCTTGGGTTCCATCCGCTCGACCGCCGACTGATAGCTCTGGAGCAATTCACTTTCCTTGTTCGAAATCCAGGTCAGATAATAATACCGCCGCAGAAAATCATAGTGGTCACTCGACGTAAACAGGACCTTCAGCGTGTTGAACCGCCCTTCCTGATACAGCACCCGAATCCGCTCCCGAACCAGACCTTGTTTGGACTCGATCTCGCGCCTCAGACCGCGCAGGTCGCCGTCCAGTTGTTCGATTTCCTGATCCCGCTCGATCAATTGCAGATTCACCACCCGGAACTCTTTCTTTTTGAGTGTCCGCTGGTAATCCACCTCTTCCAGATTTTCAAGGATCGAATTCTCCCGCTTGGCCGCGTCGCGGCTCTTCCGGCGTTGCTGATCGATCTTTTGTCTCAGACGATCCAACTCCTGTTTTTCCTGCGTCACCTTTTTTGAAACCGAATCGGACCGCGACTCGGCGGACCCATCGACACCCGCCAGTAAAAGAACCGGGGCGAAGACCGCCAGACCGCACAGCGTCCGGATCAAGACCCGTTTCATACTAGACACCCACGAGCAGAGCCCGTGATCCTCTCAGCGAGCACGGCGAGCGAGAGGGGGAGGCTCCATCCGGCTTGGCCGGTGGAGGGGGCGACGCGAGCCCCTACAATAGTCTTCGGATCGAAAGGAGACTCCCCGTGCATCCCAATCCAACGCCGACCGCCAGGAACAGGAGCAACCAGGGCATCGGCAAAAACATCAAATTCATCTGACCGCCCAGAAAACCGCCGACATCGGCCAATCGGCTCTTGGCCAGTTCAAAGACCCCCCGCAACAACACAACGGCGAAGACGCCGCCGATCAGACCCATCAACGCGCCTTCCATCAGAAAGGGCATCTGGATATACGCACGGGTGGCGCCGATCAGCTGGAGCACCTCAATGTCCTCCAGACGCGACCAGACCGTCAACCCGATGGTGCCGGCGATGATCACGACCGCCGCCAGTCCGAGAATCAGCCCGATCACGGCGCTTCCCACTCTCACGGTTTCCAGAACGGTATTGACGTTATCGACCCATTCACGACCGTACTGGATATCATCGACCCCGTTCAGCCCTTTGAACTGTTGGGCCAGCCGTTGAACGGCCTCCGAAGACTGGTACGCTTTTTCCAACGTTAATTCGAAGGAGGCCGGCAACGGATTGTCTCCCAGTCCCTTGAGGAGTATATCCTGGCCTTCCAACGACCGGCGGAAATTCACCAGGGCCATCGCCTTTGAAACGTACAGAACGTTTGAGACGCCGGGCCCCTGCCGGAGTTTTCCTTCCAGATCAACCCTCTCCTTTTCCGCGAGCCCGTCCCGGAGGTAAAGGATCACCTTGATTTCCTGCTGAAGCGAGCCGACCAGGGCATCGAGGTTGAAATACAACAGGAGGAAAACGCCGAAGAGCATCATCGTGAAGGCGATGGTGGCCATCGAGATCAGCGTGGTCGACTTGTTGCCCCGAAGATTGAGAAGCGTCTCCTTCAGAAAATACCGCAGCTGTCGCATCAGCCGCCCCCCTCCGCAATTCTTCCCTCTTTGAGGACGATCACCCGGCGCGGAACGCGCGACACGATCTCCCGATTGTGGGTCGCCACCAGCATGGTCGTCCCTTTCGTGTTGATCGTTTTCAGCAGCTCAATGATCTCCGTCGTCAGATCGGCGTCCAGGTTTCCGGTCGGTTCATCCGCCAGCAGGATCATCGGGTGATTCACGATCGATCGCGCCACACACACCCGTTGCTGCTCTCCCGCGGAAAGCATGGACGGCAGCATCTCTTTTTTATGGTCGAGACCGACCGATCCGAGCACCTCGGTGACCCGTCTCCGAATTTCGGTCGGAGACGCCCCGGCGATCTGCAGGGCCACCGCGACATTGTCAAAGACCGTCTTTTTCTGAAGCAGTTTAAAATCCTGGAAGATAAAGCCGATGCTTCTTCGCAGCTGTGGAAGACTGGATTCCTTCAGCCGCGCCACATTCCTGTTTTGGATCACAATCTGGCCGGCATCCGGCTGCTCCAGCCCGAAGAGAAGCTTCAGCAGGGTCGATTTTCCGGCTCCGCTGGGGCCGGTGAGCCATGCGAATTCACCCTTCTCGATACGAAGGGTGATATCCTCCAACGCCGCACGGTGTCGACCGTACGATTTATACACGTGAAAGAGCTGGATCATTCGCTACGGTTTCTTACCCTCCTCCCGGGCGGCCAGATAGTCCAGAATCATGTCGTCCAGACTTTTCTTCCGGCCCGACGCGGACGAGGGACGATCCTCGGGTGCGGGGCTCGCCGCGGGAGGCCGAGCCGAAACCGGCTTGGCTTCGGGCCGGCTCACCTCCGGTGAAATTCGGCCCGTCTGAAGATCCTCGATCATTTTCCTGTGCTGATCGTTCATCAGGTCCTTCAAGATGGCCGGCAGGTTTTCGGCATTGACGATGTCGGCATAAGGGGTCTTGCGGGTCGCCAGAATCGCGCCGGCCTGGAACAGAATCGTGACGATCGTCGCATTCTTTCGGCCGGTGTCCTCGGTTTGAACGTGATAGGTTTTGCCCTGATGTTGGATATCCGTATTCAGTCCGGTAATCATCTTGAGCGGGGATCCCCTCCGGCCTCAAAGGCATTCTGAATCAATTCGATCTCCAACGATCGGTTCGTGAATCCTTGAATCAAGACCAGATCAAACCGGCAGGGGCAATCCCGCAGCCGCCGTCTCGCCAGATAGCCCGCAGCCAGATGACTCAGTTGCCGTTGTTTTCGCGTGTCCACCGCCCACGACGCCCCGCCGTAGCGGGTGCTGCGCCGGGCCTTGACCTCGATGAAAACCAGGACGTCCCGGTCGTAGGCGATCAGATCGATCTCGCCCCGCCCGATTCGGATGTTTCGGCCCACGATCCGGTAACCGCGCCGTTCAAGAAAACGGACCGCTTCCGTTTCCGACTGTTTTCCGAACGACCGGGTCTCAAGGCTCATGCCTCACTCGACGAAAGCTTTTTCGGTGGATCGGACAGGGCCCGAAGCGCGCCAAGGCCTCCAGATGTTCCGCCGTCCCGTATCCTTTATGAGAACGGAAGTGGTACTGCGGAAAGAGGCGATCGCATTCCAACATCAAACGATCCCGCGTCACCTTCGCGATCACCGAAGCCGCCGCGATGCTTTGACTCCGATCATCTCCCCGGATCAAAGCCTTCTGCGGTATCTGAAGATCGGGCAGGGTCAAGGCATCGATCAGCAGATAATCGGGAGCCAGCGCCAGATCCTCCAGGGCCCGGACCATGGCTCGGAGCGTCGCCTGAAGGATGTTGATCCGGTCGATCACCTCCGGGCCGACCACGCCGACGCCGACCGCCAAAGCCCGTCGGCGGATCGCTTCATCGAATCGTTCCCGTTGGAGGACGGTCAACTTCTTGGAATCGCGTAGACCGGGAAAAACGGCATCGCGGGGAAGAATGACGGCGGCGGCGACCACCGGACCGGCCAACGGGCCGCGTCCCGCCTCATCCAACCCGGCGATCCGCCGAAACCCCTGCGCGTAGCCGATGCGCTCAAAACGGGTCCGATCCGCGTCGGAACCGTCCGCCGAATCGGGTTCCGAGGGACCGGCCTCCTGCCGACGCGTCGTATCAAACACCGGGGGCATTCTCACCGTGATGGATGAAGAAAACAACCGTCAGCTTTTTTCCGCTTTAACCGTTTCAGGTTCCGGCTCCGGCTCCGCGGCCGGGCCCTTCTCGCTCAGTTCCACCGTGTATTCCCGCTCCGCAATCTTGGCGTCCTTGCCTTGCTTCGTTCGCAGATAATACAGCTTGGCCCTCCGGACGCGCCCCTCCCTCACCACTTCGATCTTTTCCATCGTCGGCGCATGCAGCGGAAACACTTTTTCCACGCCGACACCGAACGAGATCTTCCGCACCGTCACCATCTCACGATGGCTGCCGCCCTTCCGGGCGATCACGACGCCTTCGAATACCTGGATCCGCTCCTTCTCCCCCTCCATCACCTTGGCGGAGACACGAACGGTATCCCCCACTTTGAACGCCGGAATCTGGGCCTTTTTTAAACCCATTTCGATTCGATCCAACCGATTCATGACGACCACCCTCCTCCTAATCTCAACCGTTCTACACGGAATGAATCCGCTCAGCGAGCGCAATCCCCGCCTGTTTCTCTCTTCAGCTCCTCCAACGTCTTCCGATCCTCTTCCGTCAGATCGATTTCATCGAGCAGCTCCGGCCGCTTTTGAAACGTATTCAAAAGGGCCTGTCTTCGACGCCAACCCCGGATGGCCTCGTGATCGCCCGAGGTTAAAACCTCCGGAATATTCAGGCCGCGGCACAGCGCGGGGCGGGTGTAATGCGGATAGTCCAGCAATGCGGCGGCAAAGGAGTCTTCCTGCGCCGATTCCGGATCGCCCAGCACGCCGGGCACCCACCGGATGGCCGCATCCATCATGACGAGGGCCGGCAACTCGCCGCCCGTCAGGACGTAATCTCCGATCGAAATTTCTTCCAGCTCCAGGCCTTCCCGCACCCGCTCATCCACGCCTTCATACCGGCCGCAGATGAACACGAGCCTCCGTTCTTCCCGACTGAACTCGACCGCCAGCGACTGTCCGAACCGCCTCCCTTGCGGCGACGTGAGGATCAGCCGCAACGATTCCCCTTGAGACCGGATCGCGTCCACCGCACTGAAAATGGGTTCCGGTTTCAGAACCATCCCCGCCCCTCCTCCATAGGGATGATCATCCGCCGTGCGGTGCTTATCCCGCGTGAAGTCGCGGAGGTTGTGAATCCGGACGTCGAGCAGACCCTTTTCTCTGGCCCGCTTAAGCATACTCTGCTCAATGACCGGACGGACCAGATCGGGGAAAAGCGTTATAATATCACATTTCATCATAAATCAAGCAATCCTTCCATCCAACGAAGAACCATCCGCTTGCCCGTCAGGTCCACTTCCGCCACGACCGACTTGATGGCCGGGATCAGCCGCTCCCGTTCCCCGTCCCGTACCACCAGCACGTCGTTGCTTCCGGTCGGCCAGATCTCCCGGATCTCGCCGAGATACCGGCCGTCTTCCAGGACCACGCGAAGGCCCAACAGGTCGTGCTGGAAGTAGGAGCCTTGAGGAAGAGGAATCGCCTCGGAACGGGGGATCCGAACCGTCCCTCCCACAAAGCGCTCGACCTGTTCCACCTTGTCGATCTCGCGACAGAAAAGAATCACCGAATTACGATCGGTGCGCACATCGGCGAACGTGCAGTTTTGGCGCGTTCCATCGGCGGCCTCCAGCACGGCCCCCGCGAGTCGTCGAAACCGACCCGGATCCTCCGTCAGAGCCCGGATCTTCAATCCGCCGTTCAAACCGAACGGTTTTGTGATCTCCCCGATCACAACCCAGTCATCCACCGACATCCGTTCCTCACTCGAGGATCTCGAGAACGCACCGTTTGCCCAATTTGGTGCCCGCGGCGTTCAAGATCGTCCGCATCGATCGCGCGGTCCGTCCCTGCTTCCCGATCACCTTGCCCAGGTCGTCCTGCGCAACCCGAAGCTCGATGATGGTCGTCTTTTCACCTTCGGTCTCTCTGACCGACACCGACTCCGGCTTGTCCACCAGAGACTTTGCGATATACTCGATCAGCTCTTTCATCGGGGCCACCTCCATCCTCACGCTCCGTGCAGTGGACGAACGTCAACTTCATTCGGAGAACGAACTTCTGCGGGTTGGTCCAGGAAGATCCGGCCGTGACTTACGGCGTTGCGATCGATCCTCCGTTATTTCGCCGTCTTGACCTGTTGATACAATCCGGCCTTCTTAAACAGCCGTTGCACCGTATCGGATACCTGCGCTCCTTTTTTGATCCACTCCAAGGCCCGCTCCTGTTTCACCTGGATGGCGGCCGTCTCGGCCAAGGGATCATAGTTGCCGATGATCTCAAGGCAGCGGCCGTCCCGCGGCATGCGGGAATCGGCCACGACGATCCGGTAGAACGGACGCTTATGCTTTCCCTTACGGGTTAAACGAATGATGGTTGCCACTCTCGGTACGACTCCTTTCGTATTCTTCTTTTTTCTCGGCCACGCTTCGTGGTCGGGTTGTTAATAACTCTGCAAAACGTCACCGTCTCTACAGAGACTTCAGGAGATTCGCCAGTCCCGATCGTCCTTGCGAACGGGACAGCGTTTTCATCAATTTCCGAATTTGAAGGAACTGCTTGAGGAGCCGGTTCACCTCCTGAACCGTGGTCCCGCTCCCCCGCGCGATTCGTTTGCGTCGACTGCCGTCGATCAGATCGGGACGGGTGCGTTCCTGCCCCGTCATGGAATTGATGATCGCTTCAATCCGCGTCAATTCCTGATCCGGCAGCCCCCTCGCCGGAACATTTTGCATGAGTCGGCCCGCGCCCGGCAGCATACCGATCAGGCTCTCCATGGAGCCCATCTTTCTCATTTTTCGAAGCTGGTCCCGAAAATCCTCGAACGAAAAGCCCGCCGTCTGCCATTTTTGGGCGGTCGCTTCGGCCTGCTCCTTCGAGAAAACCTCCTCGGCGCGTTCGATCAGCGAGAGGACATCCCCCATCCCCAGGATCCGGGAAGCCATCCGATCCGGGTGGAAAGGCTCCAGCGCTTCGGGCTTTTCCCCCACGCCGATAAACTTGACCGGGACGCCGGTCACGGCCCGGACGGAGAGAACCGCTCCGCCCCGCGCGTCGCCGTCGAGCTTGGTCAGGACGATCCCCGTCAGCCCGATCTCCCGATGAAACCGCTCGGCCATCTGGACGGCGTCCTGGCCGGTCATCGCATCGGCCACGAGGAGAACCTCGTGCGGACTCACCTCGGCCTTGATGCGCTTGAGCTCGGCCATCAGGGGTTCGTCCACATGCAACCGACCGGCCGTGTCCAGGATCACCAGATCATCGTGTCGGTCCCGGGCCCGCGCGACCGCCTCGCGACAGACCCCGACGGCGTCGTCGGCCGGAAGGGTCTGGGTCTCCACCCCGATCTGGCGGCCCAACGCCACCAGTTGATCCACGGCCGCCGGCCGCCGCGGATCGGCCGCCGCGAAGAGAACCCGCCGCCCTTCCTGTTTGAAACGATGCGCCAGTTTGGCCGCCGTCGTCGTCTTTCCCGATCCCTGCAGGCCGACCAGCATCACGACGGTCGGAGGGTTGGCCGAAAGATGCAGCGGCTTCCCCCCGGAAAGATCCTCGCCCATCAGACGGCGCAGTTCCTCCCACACGATCTTGACGACCTGCTGACCGGGCGTCAGACTTTCACGAACCTCCTGGCCTACCGCTTTCTGCCGTACGGCGGCCAGAAAATCCTTGACGACTTTAAAATGGACATCGGCTTCAAGAAGGGCGAGTCGGACTTCTTTCAGAGCGGCATCAATATCGTTTTCACTTAAGACACCCCGACCTCTCAGTTTCTTAAAGATATTTTCAAGCTTTGACGAAAGCCGGTCCAACACGACAACAATCTCCGCCACCGTTGATCAGCAAGCCGAATCTCATCCGTGCGTCCCGTCATAAATTTTCATCAAGTCTAAAGAATTAAGTCAACAAAGTCAAGGATAAAATCGGCCGATCGGCCGCCGTACCAATTGACATGCCCCCGTTTCTCTGTCATAATTCGCTGTTTCGCAGAGGAAGCGAATACTAGGACGAGAATCAATCTCAGCGAGCCCCTATAAAAATTATTAAACAGCGAACAACGTGAGCGAGAAGGGGAGGCTCCATCTGGCTCGGCCAGTGGAGGGGGCGACGTGAGCCCCTATAAATATGGATAAGACGGCACGGAATCTCTGGGTGGCGTTTCTGGAAGAGGCCAAAGCGAACCGCGTCTACACCGCCTTCGGCATCCGCGCCATGGAAGAAAACCATCCCGAAATCGCTCAGCTTTTCTTTGAGGTGGCCGGAGCCGAAACGGCCCACGCGATCAGCCATCTAAAGGTCGTGGGGCAGATCAAATCCACGCTTGAAAATCTCCGTTTCATCGTCGAATCGGAGCGGTTTGAAACCGGCCGGCTGTATCCCAAGATGATCCAGGAGGCGCTGTACGAGGGCCGGACGGACGCGGCCGAGACCTTCCGGATGGCGATGAATCGGGAGCATTACCACCTCGGCCTTTTCACCGAGGCGCTCAAGGAATTCGAGGGAAAATTGGGCGCGCCGCCCCGCACTCCGGCCGCCCTGCCCTCCAAGGCAAAGACGGAGGATCTCGCCCCCGCGCGGCCGGAGATCCGAAACAATCCGTCCGTGCCGGAGGTCAAAGAGGAAAAGGGCCGGATCGCGACGCTGGAGCGCATCCGCGAGGTGGTGTTCGGCATGCAGGATGGTCTGGTGTCGACGGTGGCGGTCGCCGCTTCCGTCATGGCCGCCACCTCCCACCGGCCGATCGTCTTTGTCGCCGGCCTGACTTCCGCGATGGCCGGGACGATCGCGATGGGCACCGGGAGTTATCTGGCCTCCAAGGCCGAAAAGGATCTGCACTCGGCCGAGATCGAAAAAGAGGCCCGGGAGCTTGCCACCAACCCGGAAGAGGAGATGGCCGAGCTGATCGAACTCTATCAGCAGGAAGGTTTGACGATGGACGAGGCGGAGCGATTGGCCGAACGCGTCGCCTCGGATCGCAAACTGTGGCTCAGGACGTTGACCGAAAAGGAGCTCGGCCTCACGCCGGAAGACCTGGCCAGCCCGACCAAAGACGCGCTCACGATGGGCGTCTCGTTCATGCTCGGCGCGATCGTTCCGCTGGTGCCCTACCTTTTCATCGGAACGATGACCGCAATCGGGGTCTCCATCGCGATCACGGTCGCAACGCTGTTCGTGGTGGGACTGGTCAAGGCGCGTGTGACCGGAAAACATCCGCTGCGGGCCGGGCTGGAGGTGATGATCATCGGAACCGGCTCCGGGCTGCTGGGCTACCTCATCGGAACGGTTCTTCCTCAGGTGTTCGGACTGACGATGACGCCGTAGAAAATTTTTAGCTTGGCCGCCGGGGATCCTTCTCAGCGAACAACGTGAGCGAGAGGGGGAGGCTCCAGCGGCTCTGCCGATGGAGGGGGCGACGCAAGCCCCTATAATAAATCCGGGTCCCATCGTCTAGCCCGGCCTAGGACGTCGCCCTCTCAAGGCGAAAACGCGGGTTCGAATCCCGCTGGGACCAGAATTTTGCTTCGCAAAATTCAGAGCAATGGAGCAATAGACAATGGAACATTGGATATTGCTCGCATTGCGGTCTAATGCTCTATTGCTCTAATGCTCAGGTATTTATTCCAACCGTTCCCTCCGCAAAAATTTAGAGCAATGGAGCAGTGGACATTGGAACAATGGACACGGCTCACATTGCGGTCTAATGCTCTATTGCTCTAATGTTCAGGCTTCTGCTGTTCTAATGCTCACGCTTTTCATCCGTCCCTTTAATCAGTGCACTGAGCATCTTGGCCAATATTTCCAATTCTTGCTTGAGGTGCTTCGCGTAGTCATCGGAAATCCACTTCCGCCGACGACACAGTTCTAACAACGGCACACATTCAAATACCGATCCCCGTGCAATCAGAAAAAAGTTCTTCCGTTCTTTTGAATGCCATCGGCCATTCCCCTCTGCAATATTTAATGAGATGGACGTGGCCGCTCTCTTAAATTGATCGGCCAGCGCCGATTGACCCCTGGGCAATTCTTCGGTCAACTTAAAAACCACCTCCGCCCAATCCACCGCCCGGCCGTATACATCCAGCTTTTCAAACAAGAATCCCATGGCGAACTGGAGGAGCAATTTCGATGCCACGAGATTGGAATTAGAGGCAGGAGCCTTACGAGGCTTCCGAAGCTCGGAGTGTTTCGGCGGATAACAACAACATGAACGGTTGTTCAGCAGACCTCTACTAAATTGCCAAAACTAAACGGCGATCAAGCCATCTTCGCCGATCATGCAGTAAGCGCCGATCAGCGCCTTTGAACTGTATGACTCTGTGCCGCCTATCGTGCTCAGACCCTTTGTCCAGAGACTTCGGGGATGTCCGTCCGTACCGATATTTGATAGAAACCTTTTCCCAATAGGCCCTGGCCATTATTGAGGTTGAAGAGAGGTGTTTCAGAATCAGGACCTTCGCTGGGTCATCTCCTGCAATGGAAGCGAGCTTAATGCAGCTATCATCATCAGGGATCTCTTCGCCATTGCACCATCTTGAAACCCTTTGTTCGTCTATATTAAGCTGTGTGGCAAGCTCTCCGTTCTTCTGAATACTTAGTTGTTCTTTCAAATTCTGAAGGTATGCTGAAAGATCCTGCATGGCCATAACGTCCTCCTAAATAATTAGTTAGCGGTTCAGTTTGTTCCTTCGCTCAATTCATTAACTTTTCTTTTTGAACAATCAGAAGAATACGCCACAAGCCCAGGAAAATCAATCAGTGGATCTTTAAATGAGGGAATCGTATTTTGAACCTGGATGAAGGATAAATGAAAAGCCGGTTTAAACCTTCTTTTGAGTCAGTATTCATCTCTGTCAAAGCCCGCAAGGCTAGTGCCTTTCGCGCAATCGTCGGTGCGGACCGGGCGATGGAAATCGGGATTCGTCAATGGATCGGGGAGACCCAGGTTGAGGTCCGCCAGGGAAGTTGGAAGACGAACATCGTGAGTAACACCGCATGGCTGGTCGTCACTAGTGGAATGAACCTGCTCATCCGCTGAACCGGAACGTTATGCACTATTAGCTCTCAATAATCATTAATTCTCATGGCCGGGTTTTTTATTTTCCCGATTACCATCAACAATTCGCCATCACTGGACACGCGTGAAGGCGATCTCCATGACCTCCGGCTTCTTCCCGGGTTGGGATCTCGTCCAGTGTTGGACGATCTTGTCTTTTCCGTCGAAGGTGATCGCAAGCGCGTGCATGTGGTCTTCCTTGGCCGGATTGATATCGGAGCCTTTGGAGAAATCGAACGTCAGTTCGTTCGCCTTCGCGCTTTTCAACGCCATCCGGGGCTGATTGTGAAGCATGCAGTAGTGGGTCATGTTTAATTTGCGCTTCGGATTATCGTAATAGACCGTCACCATCTCCATCGGCGCGCCCTCAAAAATCGTCTCCACGATCGCGCTGCCGCCGGCCGTGACCTTGTAACTTGCTTTCATCTTCATCGGCCCCTGCCCCTTATCCTCGGTGGTTTCCCACGAACCCACGAGCTGCCTCATCTGTTCGAACGCTACGGAACCGACGTAAGGAATTTGGTCCGGCCCGGCGGCCTGAATGGAACCCAAGACCCAAAAGCCCAAAAGGCCCAAAAGAACAATAACACCTGCGAAGATAATTCGGTATGGTTTCATGATGGATTCCTCCTATCGGGGTTAACCGTCCCTTGACGATTTTATAAATCCTCCGTATAACCTAATGGGCTTCCAATTCCTTAGTCAAGAAAATTGTCCTTCGACCCCAGTTCGCGTTCATTCCCCATCTCCGCGCGCATGTTTTTACGGCTCGAAGGCCCCGCCGACGCGCTCACGATGAGCGTCTCGTTCCTGTTCGCACTTATTTATCCCTTTCGCCGAGTCCTTTCAAGACGGCTTTCAGCAAAGAAGCGCTATGGCCTAATTGAGCATACGCCTCCCCTTTTGTCATGTCCCGATTTTCCGCTTTGAGCTTCAGGCCCAGGATGCGTGAGAGGTTGGCGATGCGTGCGATTTCTTTTGCGAGATCCTCGTCAAAATGATCCGGCCGCAACTTGATTTCATACATCTCCTTTTGAATCTCGCCGATGTTATCCATCACCTCGCTTTCCACAATTCCGTCGTTGACGGCGTGGTGGCCCTTGTTAAACCGGTCATGGGAGGTATTATGCAAAGGCTGTGACAGATCCCCGATGTAGTGGACGGCAAAGGCCATGTGGTATTCGGCGTATTGGCCCGCCGACCGGGCGCTTTGAAATTCCCTTAACGCCGCGACGATCGCCCCGTAGAGATGGCCCTCTTCGTCCTGGGCGTGATTGTACCGATCGATCTGTCCCATGACGACTTTGGCCGTCACATCCGCGTTACGGTCGTTATTGAAAAAATGATTTTTATCTTCGATCGCCCCGGCCTTTACTTTCGTCATATCCGCCGCCGCGGCATTATACCAATTTTGATACCCTGCCGCTTTCGCGACCGCCAGGTGCGTTTTATCATACCAGGCCCATGCTGTTCCCGTCGTGGCCTGTATCATAAGCCATACGAAAATGACTCCACGGATTTGAAACCGACTCACGCGTGATTACTCCTTCTCCGGTCGCTAAAATAAGTAGAGGTACTTTAGCATAGATGCCGATCTTTTTAATATATTTTAAATGAGCCGAAATTCATCTTGACCGATCCATAACCGATCCATAACGGCCTTGTACTTTTCAGGTGTTTTCTGTATACTTCCCCCAACTGTCCTGCCGGATTCTTCCGTCGGATGGGATGATCTGAGCATCCTTGCGCCGTCACGAGGCCGCGCTTTGCATCGGTGAAAATGGATCGGATCCTGATTCATCCGCGCGGATGAGGAAGTGAGCGTTTTTCAGGAGGGCATCATTCGATGAAGATTTCCCTTAAGAAATCCAAGCGCTATCGGGGATACGGCGTAAGAATCGATGAAAAGGAGGAGTCTCTCATCGTCGAAGATCCGGAGGGAAAGCCGGTCATCCGCCTGGTGCTGGAGGATTTCCTGGATCGCCTGGGAACGACCGCGCACGGGTTCAAGCGGCAATACCCCCGTCTCGAGATGGGAGTGCATGTCAAGTACCTGGACCACGAGGGACATGTCTGCGAAGGGGTGGCCAGCATAATCGGGGGCGGCGGCCTGTTCATTGAAAAATTCAATCCCCTGCCGAAAGGAACGGACACCCACATCGAGTTTTCGTTGCCCGCTTCCCAAAAGGTCATCACGGCCCAGGCGAAGGTGGTGTGGACTCGCAAGAACTTTGTCGAGAAGTACTTGTATCCGGGCATGGGCATTAAATTCGTCGAGATCTCGGGGGAAGATCAGGCCGAGCTCATGGACTTTGTCAATCGGTTCAATCGAGAGAGGGGCCTTCCGGAGTTATAAACCCCGCTTTCATCCCCCTTCTCCGTCCACATATGGTTATTTTAATCGGCATCGCGACTTTTTTCTCGACTCTGCTGGGCGGTCTTTTTGCGCTTCGCCTCAAAGATCGGCTCCACCTTGTTCTGGGCTTCAGCGCCGGAGCGATCATCGGCGTCGCCTTTTTCGATCTGATGCCCGAGGCGCTTGAAATCGGAACGAAGAATCATTCCCCTTTTTTTATCACCACCCTAATCGCCATCGGGTTCTTGATCTACCTGGTTCTTGACCGGTCCGTGCTATTGCACGGCCATCATGAAGAAAAGGATCATCTTCGCCGAGGAAGTCTCGGCGCAGGGAGTCTCTCCATTCACAGTTTTCTTGACGGTGCGGGCATTGGTCTTGCTTTCAAAGTCTCCACCGGGTTGGGTGTCGTCGTTGCTGTGGCCGTTCTGACGCATGATTTCTCGGATGGTATTAACACGGTCAGTTTCATTCTGAAAAATAAAGGGGAACGGGATCGGGCGCTTCGCTGGTTGTTGGTCGACGCGTCGGCTCCCGTTGTCGGCATTATTTCGACGCTTTTCTTTACCATGCAGGAATCAACGCTCGGACTGCTCCTCGCGCTCTTTTCAGGGTTCTTCCTGTATATCGGCGCAAGCGATCTGTTACCCGAAAGCCATCATGCCCATCCGGTGAAGTGGACCACCTTTATGACCCTGTTGGGGATGGGGGTTCTTTACGCGGCGACCAAGCTCGCCATGATCTGAGTTGGGAATCGCCGCCCGCATTCTTTATATGGCTCTAAGGTTCCACGGTTCTATCCTCCAGCCCTGCGACTTTATCTTCCCCATAACTATTATAATTTCACCCCGGTCCTGTGCTTTTTGCCGGATTAATTTTTGTATCCGAACACAGAAACCGCGCAACTCTTTTGAGGCCAAGGTGTTTAAGAGGGGAGAGAACTCGGACGGATCTCGGCCGCAGCGGTGGAATGTCATGTTGATCGGGGTGTTTGGTCCGTCTTCATTCATATCAGGAGGAGGATATGGGAATCCAATCGTTTATAGCGCGTAGATCGATAGGCCGTTGGGCCGTCATGGCGATGATGCTGGGGCTCGCGGCCTGTGGGGGAGGGAACGGGTCGAGCAACATGACCGGCCTAAGCGTATCGCTTACGGACTCGGCCGGCTGCGATTTCGACGCCGTTTGGGTGACCATCGCCAAGGTCCGAGTCCACCGGAGCGCGTCGGCGCAGTCCAATGATCCCGGCTGGATCGACATCACGCCGCCGGGCGCGCCGCTGCTCATCAACCTGCTTACACTTCAGAACGGGCTGACCGAGTCGCTCGGTGTCGCGCCGCTGCCGGCCGGCCGATACAACCAGGTACGGCTGCACCTGGTGGCCAACACCCTTTCAAACTCTCAGAACGATTATGTCGTTGTCGGCGGCACCGCCTACCCGCTGGCTATCCCCGAGGGTTTCAGAAACGGCATCGTACTTCATCCCAACGCGCCGATCGTGATCGATCCGGGGGTGACCGAGGATCTCGTGCTCGACTTCGACGCGTGCCAATCGGTCGCCAAGAGCAAGAGCCGGACCGTCGTAAACACCTACGTACTGCGGCCTCGGGTGTTGATGGTCCGCAAAATCGATGCCGGCTCGATCACCGGAGCGGTTGATCCCAGCGCCACCGGCGCGGTCGTGAAGGCCGAGATCAACGGATTTGTGCACAAGCAGACGCGGGTCAGGCCGGATGGGACCTTCACGCTCTATCCGCTGCTCAGCAGCCTGCTCGTCCCGGGGGTTTTTCCGAACGACCCTTCCGGAACGTACGACGTCGTGATCGAGAATGAGAACCACTTTACGGTCGTCACGACCGGCGTCACGGTGACAGCGGTGCAGACCACCGCAATCAGCACCACCGGCCAGCCGACGCCGTTTCCGGCGTCCTCGAACATCGGCACCGTGACGGGCGCGATCGACCCCACCGATGCCGACGCCCGCGTCCGCCAGAAGATCAACGGCCATCCGTATCAGATCCGACGCAATCGCGTGGAACTGGCGGACGGGAGTTTCAGCATGAATTTAAACACCGACGCCCCTTCGTTCGGGGCGTTCGGCCCGCTGCCGATCAACTACAGCGCCGACAACACGGCCGCGGGAAAGTTCACGCTGGACACACCCAATGACGATCAGCTCTACGTCGTTGCAAGCCAGGACTTCACCTTGACGGCGGGGGATGCGCAGACGATCAACTTCACGAGCGCGGGGCTCGGGAGCCTGGCTCCGATGAACGGGACGGCCGGTACCGTAACCGGCGATCTCACGCTCACGAGCGTGCCGGCCGGCCTCACGCTTCCGGCCACGATCATTGTCAGCGCGACGATGGACGGCGAAAACGTGAATTCGGTGGGGGTGACGTTCGCGGCAAGCGGTACACTTCCCTTTACCCTGGACGACTTGGCTCCCGGAACCTATAGCATCACCGTACCGCGGGTGCCATCCGGGCTTACACTAAGCCCGAGCAGCGTCACGGTCACGATCCCGAACACTGGCGGGACATTCAGCGGAGGCACACTGACCCTCTCACCCTAACCCGATCATCGTTTCAGTTCGGAGCGGACGCCCCGCCTCTCTGAAACAACCGCCGGTCGGTCCTTCACCACGGGCCGCCGGCGGTTCTGTTTTGGACCGACTTCCACGGTCCACCCGTTCTTTTACGATCTCGGTTCCGGATCGCCCGAATCCTTCAAGAGACCGACCAGGACCTCCACGATGCGGGGATCGAGCTGGGTCCCGGCGCTCCTCCTCAACTCCGCGATGGCTTCCTCTCGCGTGAATCGGGGCTGATAGGGACGGACCGAGACTAGGGCCAGGTAGGTGTCGATTACGCTGAGGACGCGCGCCAGAAAGGGGATTTCTTCTCCACGCAACCCTTTGGGATAGCCTTGGCCGTCATACCGTTCATGATGATGCAGCACCACGGGCAGCGCGGATTCAAAACGGACCGATCCCTTGAACAACACCTCGGCCAGGTGGGGATGGGCCCGTATGGCTTCGCGCTCCTCCAACGTCAGAGGACCCCATTTGTTCAGGATGGCCTCCGGCACGCTCGCCATTCCGATGTCGTGGAAGAGGCTGGCCCATTGCAGGCTTCGGATATCCTGCTCACCCAGATCTAAGGCTTCCGCCATTCGGGTCCCCAGTTGCAGGACCCTCTGACTATGGTCCCGGTAATAGGGGTTCCGCGCCTCGATCCCCGAAGCCAAATCGGCCAAACTCTTCAACATCGGATCCTGGAGGAGCGTGGCCAGGCGGGACTGATCTTTAGGAATCAAGGAGACGGGCGTCTCGCTGTAATAGCAACATTGGTTTCGTCCGCCCCCTTTCGCCGTAAAGAGGGCTTGATCCGCCGCGTTAACCAATCCCGAGCGTGTATTCGCGTCCAGCGGGAAGGACGCGATCCCGATGCTGACCGACAGATGGACCGGATGACCCTGCGGGGTTGTGAACGGGGATTCGTCGACGGCCTTGCGGATCCGCTCGGCCACCCTCTTGGCGCCTTCCCGGTTCGTCTCCGGAAGGATGACCGAGAATTCCTCCCCGCCATAACGCGCCAGGAGATCGACCGGCCGGATGAGTCCATGGATGACGCCGACCAGGTTTTTCAGCATGACATCCCCGGCGGGGTGACCGTGGGCGTCGTTGATGAATTTGAAGTGATCCACGTCGATCATCAGGAATGAGAACTCCTTGCCGTAGCGGGCGGCTCGTTCCACCTCTTGATCCAGATATCCCTGAAGCTCGCGGTGGTTGAGACATCCCGTCAGCCCGTCGGTGGAGGCGTGCTTCTCGATCTCGATCACAAACCGCGCGTTATCAATCGCCACGGCCGCGTGCACCGAAAGGGTTAAAAGAATGTCCACATCATCCGAGGAGAACGGCTCCCCGTTCCTTTTGTTCCCCACCGTCAAGACCCCGCCGATGCGGTCCCCCGACTGGATGAGCGGGACCGAGAGTATCTGGCGCAGGGGGGCTGGTGCGCCGGCGTGGATGCCCAAAGGGGATGTTCATCCGCCGCCTCAATCACCATCGGCTTTTTCTCGATATAGGCCAGACCGAACACGCCCGCCGAGGATACCGCTCCTTGAAGGGAATCGTTCTGAAGGTCGATCCCCTCCGAAAAGGCCTGGTGGATTTCGGACGTCCCGGGATGGATCAGCAAAAGGATCGCCCCCTCCGTCTGAAACAGTCGCCTGGCCCCGGAGATCAGCCG
Organism: Nitrospirota bacterium; assembly: GCA_016194285.1. Taxonomy (GTDB): domain Bacteria; phylum Nitrospirota; class Nitrospiria; order JACQBZ01; family JACQBZ01; genus JACQBZ01. The sequence goes on from JACQBZ010000029.1 coordinate 18,998, forward strand.
CTGGGCCAACACCTGGATTTTCCGTTCCTTCATGATGGAGAGCGAAATCTCGTAGAGACGGCGGGTCTTCAGGGAGGCCGCTTGCATATTGGCCTCCAGCCGATGTTTCCGGACGGCGTTCTCGACCACCGCCGGAAGGGTCTCAAAGTAATTTTTCGTTTTGATAATATAATCGGCGGCGCCGACTTTCATGGCCTCCACCGCAATCGACTCATCGCCCTGTCCGGTGATCATGATCACGGGAAGGGTGATTCCTTTCTCCCGCATCCGACGAAGAACCTCGATCCCCGTCATTTTGGGAAGACTGTAATCCAACAAAACGGCATCAAACGATTCCTGGTCCAAGGCGCCGAGACAGGCCTGGCCGTTTTCCACGATCTTGATCTTAGATCCGGGATCTTTCCGACGAAAGGCAAGAAGGATCAACTCGGATTGATCGGGGCTGTCCTCAGCCAACAGCAGGCGTTTAGATTCCGACGGCATAAAGGATTCCTCGGGTTTAGGAAGGATCGATTTCCGGACCGCGGTTCATCATCAACCAATAGAGTTTCAAGGAATTGATCTTTTCGGAAAATTCCTTGAAATTGACCGGTTTTACGATGAAACTGTTGGCCCCCAAGCTGTAACTCTTATGCACCTCTTCTCCCCGCTCCGAGGTGGTGAGCATTCCAATATCTCACGGGCCAATCGATGTGTTGGATCCGTTCCAATCCATCTGGTGTCAGGTCTTCCTTATGGCAATACAATTTAAATCTATCATTTTTCAGCGGTTTGTCAATCTTTCATGGGGCGGCTTTGAGTCTTCAATTTCTGATCCAGACGAGCCTCAATGCTCCAAAGGTTGTTACCGAAGTTTTGAAACCAAGCGATTAATATGCTAATATTTTAGGTTAGAAGATTGCCCCATCAGGACCTTGCATCTATGAGAAAAAGACATTTCGCACTGTTTATTGGCCTAAGCCTTTGGGTGGCCATGCTGGCGACCGTGACCCCCGCTCAGGCTGCACTCGGCGAATCGGACGATTCAATTACTTCGGATGAAAAGGCCCTCTCGGCCGTGCGGGGTGCCGCCGCGGTCCGCAATGGCTATACGGTTCATGAGATTCGGTCTGATTCGACCACCGTTCGTGAATATGTTTCGCCATCCGGCGTCGTATTCGGTATCGCATGGAATGGACGGATTCATCCCGATCTTACGCCGCTCCTGGGCTCCTATGCCGGAGAATATAATGAAGCCCTGCGACGGACCCCGCGGGAGCCTGGCCGCAGACCCTACGCGGTGAAAACGGATCGGGTGGTTGTAGAAAAATGGGGGCACATGCGAAACCTTCAGGGGCGCGCCTATGCACCGGCCTTAATGCCTCCGGGCGTGAGCGTCGATGAAATCAAATAAAACACGCTTCCTTTTTTTGATTCTTTTTCTGCTCACAGACTGTGGCGGCCGCTCTGGCGGGGGATCGAGCAGTTCCTCGGGATGCAGCCCCGTCACAGGAAACAACGTGCTTTGCATTACCGTGAACGGCTCCCTCTGCTCGAACAACTCGTACATCAACGAGCCATGCGTCAGCGTTA
>JACQBZ010000046.1 GCA_016194285.1 Nitrospirota bacterium
TCGAACTGTCCGAAAAGGAGCTCCACCGGACCCGGAATCAACCGGACTTTCATGCCGTCGCACGGATGTATCACGAACGGTTTACCCGGAGCCGGAATCGGTTCCAAAACCGATACCGCCGAAACCTCCTGCCGGCTTTCCGGCGATTGGAGGAGGAGGGCGCGCTCGAGATCATCACGGCCGCCGCAACCCACGGTTATCTCCCTCTCCTAAGCGCGCAGCCCTTCGCCATACGGACCCAGGTCCGAACCGCAGTCGATTACTTCCAACAAATGATGGGCCGGCCGCCGGACGGCCTCTGGCTTCCCGAGTGCGGCTATTATCCCGGACTGGATTCCGTCCTCCGGGAGGAAGGCCTCCGGTACTTCTTCGTCGAAACGCACGGGCTGGTCTACGCCCAGCCCCGCCCGCGATACGGGAACTACGCTCCGATCTATTGCCCGTCCGGCGTGGCGGCCTTCGGCCGGGATCTCGAATCGTCCAAACAGGTCTGGAGCGCCGAAGAAGGCTATCCCGGCGATTACGATTACCGGGAATACTACCGCGACATCGGCTTTGACCTGGATATCGAGACCATCCGCCCGTACATCCATCCCGACGGCATCCGAATCAACACCGGAATCAAATATTACCGGATCACGGGCAAGACCGACGACAAACAGGTTTACGTCCCCTCACGGGCGCTTGAAAAAGCGGTCGAACATGCCGGAAATTTCATGTTCAACCGGCAACGCCAGGTCGAATACCTGGCCTCCACGATGGATCGGCCCCCCCTGCTGGTGGCCCCGTACGACGCCGAGCTGTTCGGGCATTGGTGGTTTGAGGGACCGGAATGGCTCAACCGGCTGATTCGCAACCTGGCTTGCGACCAGGACGTCGTGGAGTTGATCACGCCCTCGGACTATCTGGACGAGTTTCCGATCAATCAGGAATCGACGCCGTCCGGGTCGAGCTGGGGGTTTAAAGGGTACAACGAAGTCTGGCTCAACGGCCGGAACGACTGGGTCTGGCGCCATCTCCACAAGACCGTCCGCCGGATGGAAGAGATGATCCGTCGTCATCCCAATGCCGGCGGGATAACCCGTCGCGCCTTAAACCAGGCCGTTCGGGAATTGTTGCTGGCGCAAAGCTCGGACTGGCCGTTCATGATGAAGACCGGCCAGCAGTCGGAGTACGCCGTGAGGCGGTTCAAGGACCACGTGCTGAGATTCACGCGGCTCGCGGATGAGATCGAGTCGGGACGGATCGACGAGGGGTGGTTAAAGGAACTGGAAGAGCGGGATAATCTTTTTCCGGATCTGGATTACCGGCGGTTACGTTTATAACGCCATGACTTCTACTTGAAGCTTCTTTTGGCGGGCCTCCTCCACTAATTTCTCCAGCTTGCGTGCCACATCGGGAGAGATCCATTCCTCACCGCACTGATCGCAAATCGTGGCCGACACATTCCGAACGATCACAACCCCGAAACCGAGGTCAACACTGAAGGTCGTTTTCCCGGATACCTTACGGCCGCCACAAATAGGGCAGCAACTTTTGAAAGCGGGCCTTCTCATTACCTTCAACGCCACTTAATCACACAGCAGCCTTTTCAAGCATTACGTCCTTAAGAACGGAAGAGGTCTGAAAACCCCCAACTTTCACATAAACGACGGTTTGATTCGGCTCTCGATATTTCAGGGCCAGCTTTTCACTCCATCGGTTGAAGCCTGCTTCGCCGGCCATCTGAAACACAACAAGGGCATTTTCCGGAAGCTTTTTAGCCAGAGCAGAATGTTTCAACAAGTAACGATCAAACTCTGAAGACAGCAAAGCCGCCATCTTTTTATAACTTTCCATTTTTCACCTCTTTCCCAAATATATACTGACATACTTCTGCCAATTTGACATCCCCCTCCCATGTTCCTATACTGATTCAGACTTTTCTGAAAACCGAAGGAGACCGTATGTCCGAGGCTCCAAAACCAATCATAGACCTGATCGAGCGCTTCGAGCGCAATATCGAATCCTACCATAATCCGACTTACAATGAAACCCAGGTGCGTCAAGAATTCATCAATCCTTTCTTTGAAGCGCTTGGATGGGATGTAACCAGTAAAGACGGTCACGCATAAGGATAGTTGAATCAGTAAAAAGGACGACGACTACCGATGAGAACATACAGTATTTTTTCTCGATTAGAAAAATGGTGGGGCCACAGTTATGAAAACTTTTTCAATGAAGTTTTAACTTGTACATTGCAGGAAAATCCATCGCTCACTCGCCATATTATCCAGAAATTAACTCGATTTGACATGGAGCCTAAAAATCTCAAGGTCGAATCTCAATGTCATCACAGTAAAGGGATCATTGACATCCGAATCATGGACAACACCACGTGCGTATTCATCGAACTCAAATTAGATGCAGTACTGGGATATAGACAAATAAAACGGTATGAACAAATCCTTCGGTCGGAAGACTATAAAAACAAAAAAAACAAACGTATATTGTTATTAACCCAGTATCCACCCTATGATGATAGAGAGCTTAAAGACAAAAAATATAAATTGTTTAGGAAAGAGAGAGACTACAGCCCTCTACACAAGCTCTATTCAATAATCAGTGAGGCACAAACACAAAAGGAAGTATGTCATATTAAGAACCTATATATCGTAAAGGAACTGATACAGATGATGGAGGATAAAACCATGATTCCATTCAAGGGCTTTAGCTTTGATAACGATAAGATCGATACGGCTATTAAAAAGATCCTACCATTCTATTGGAATTTCCAGGTATTGATTGACCATGCCATTTCAAAACTGAATGGGAATGGTTATAATGCAACATGGTCTCAGGAGAAACAGTCAAAAAATCCTTTTGAATGGTACCTTAAGTTTCAACCGCCACGCCAGAAAATAAAACGTAGATCTCTGAAGGCAAAGGATCTAACCATGTATGCCGGCATAAGCGTAGAACATAATGAGGATGGGCCACTGCTTGACCGGACCTGTCTATGGGTGGGGGTTTATTGGAAAGAAAACAATAGAGAGGTAAAAATCGAGACTCTTAAGAAAAGACTGGATAAATTAGGGAGCGGTTTCGATGTCAGACCAGATCTTGGATGGAACAAATACATAGAGATGTATCATTCGTGCACGTTACGAGAAATCTTGAGGGATGAAAAAGAAAAAGATCCCATGATACAAGAACAAAAGGTTCTCAACGACCTTAAAGAAATGGTCGGTAACATAGTAAGAGTGGTCACCCAGAATATCTTGAAAAAGTAACCGCAACCGGCATGCCTGTTGTCTATTTGTCATCAATGGTTGACAGGTTGTAGGCTTTTGAAAAGGCAGAGGCCGCTCGTCGTTCTCAAGAGGCCAACAATCGGACAATGGAAAACACGGCTTCAGCGCCAGATTGATGCAACCGATAAAGAGATCGATCAATTGGTGTACGAGTTGTACGGGCTGACGGAGGAAGAGATTGGGATAGTGGAGGAGGCGACGAAGAAATAAGTTGAGCCGGAGTCGATGCACGTCGGTTCCCGTAGGGGCGTCATGCATGACGCCCAAATAACATCAACGGATCAGGGCGGGATGCATCCCGCCCCTTATATGAATCATGATATTTAATTGCGTCACGCAACGGTCATGAAATTTCACCCAGACATCCATCACCGACGTTCCGTTCGATTAAAGGGATTCAATTACGCCCGGCCGGGCGCGTATTTCGTGACGATATGCACGTACAAGAAAGAAATGTATTTTGAGGATTCACGATTAGCGCAAATTGCCCGGCAGGTTTGGGACACGATTCCTGACCACCATCCAATCGTTCGGATAGATGAATTTGTGGTAATGCCAAACCATGTCCACGGGATAATATGGTTGTCCGATGGAGGTAGGGGCAGGATGTATCCTGCCCAAACAACACCAACAGGCCAGGACCCCGTGTATGACGCAGTGAACCTGGGCGGGATGCATCCCGCACCTACAAAAATTAAACGGACATCCCTACCTGTGGTCGTTCAGAATTTCAAGGCGGAAGTAACACGGCAGATAAGAAGCAGAACACGGACATACTTTGCCTGGCAACGCAACTACCACGAGCATGTTGTCCGTACCGAGGACGAATTAAGCCGCGTCCGTCAATATATCCGCGACAATCCATTGAACTGGGAAACAGACGAGGAAAATCCGAAAAGAAAAACAGACGTGTAAGGGCAATTCATGAATTGCTCCTACCACCAATGTTTACGTAGGGGCGTCATGCATGACGCCCAAAATCCGGGCGGGATGCATCCCGCCCCTACCTATGCAAGGCTGGCTTTGTCCGGCTTGGTTGCCTTCTCGACGGCGAGACGGTAGAGCTTCTCGTATTCCTGGGCCGAGCGGTCCCACGAAAAGTCGGCCGTCATTCCGGTCCGCATCATCCGATACCAAAGATCTTTTTCCCGAAACAGCTTCAGGGCCAATTGTATCGTGGTGAGCAGCTCATGGGAGCTCGCCTGCTCGAACACAAACCCGGTGGCCATTCCATCCGCCAGGTTGGACGGGGTCGCGTCGACGACGGTGTCGGCCAGACCGCCGGTCTTGCGCACCACGGGGATCGCCCCGTACCGCAGACTGTACAATTGGTTCAGTCCGCAGGGTTCGTAACGGGACGGCATGAGAAACAGATCCGATCCGGCCTCGATGCGGTGGGACAGGGACTCATCGAAGGCGAGATGGACCGACAGTTTTTCAGGATAGCGGTGCGTCGCCTGTTTGAGCGCCTGGTGGACGGCCGGGTCTCCAGTGCCGAGGATGACGAGCTGGAGATTCAGCCGCATCAACTCGTCCAGCACCTCGATCACCAGGTCCATCCCTTTCTGCGCCGTCAGTCGCGTAATCATGCCGATCAACGGGACGTCCTTCACGGGCAGATGACACTCCTTCTGCAGCGCCTCCTTGCAAACCCATTTCCCTTTCAGGTTTCGAGCGTCATACGCCTGGGAGATGGATGGGTCATGGGCCGGATCCCACTGACGATAATCCACCCCGTTGATGATCCCGAAGAGATCCGTCCGGCGGGCCTGGAGCACCCCCTCCAATCCTTGGCCGAATTCGGGCGTCTGGATCTCCCGGCTGTAGGTCGGGCTGACGGTGTTGAGGACTCCGGCAAACATCAGCCCGGCCTTCAGCAGATTCAGTTTCCCGTAAAACTCCAGCGCGTCGGGCGAGAAATATTTTGAAGGGAGACCCAGCCGGGGGAACTCGCTCCCCGGAAACAGCCCCGGATAGCCGAGGTTGTGAATCGTAAACAACATGCCCGTTTTTCGGTAAAGAGGATCGGCCGGGAAAAAGACACGCCGGTAGACGAAGACCAGCGCCGTCTGCCAGTCATTGCCGTGCAGCACGTCGGGCGACCAGTTCAACCGTTTCGGTATTTCCAGTACGGCCCGGCTGAAGGCCGCAAACCGTTCCAGATTATCGGGATAGTCCTTGCCTTTTTCCTGATACAGTTCCGGACGGCCGAAGAGACCCTCGTGCGACAGAAACAAAACCTCGACCTGCCCGCCGCGGCGGGCCGGGGTCTCGGGCAACGGTGCGGCCCAAAGGGTGAACGGATACTCTTTCCCCGCCAGTCGAACCGTGGAATCGCCCCGCGACTGAAGTCCCCACCGCTTTTCATTCACCGCGGCATAGCGGGGCATCACCACCTTGACCTCGTGCCCCAATCGGGCGAGCGCCGCCGGAAGCGCGCCGGCTACATCGGCCAGGCCGCCGGTCTTGGCAAAGGGGGTGACTTCCGATGCGGTATAAAGGATCCGCATTAATCTTCCATCTCCACTTCGCGAAGGAATTTTGCGGCATCTTCCGGAGGGGTCGGATTGATGTAAAACCCCGTTCCCCTCTCGAAACCCGCGATATGAGTCACATGCGGCAGGATCTCCAGGTGCCAGTGATAGTAATCCTCGTCGTGGTATTTCTGATTGAACGGGGAACTGTGAATGATAAAATTGTAAGGGGGGGTTTTTAGGGCCTTGTTCTGACGCTTTAAGGTATCGCTCAAAATTCGAGAGAGCGCCTCAAAATCATATTTCTGTGAATCCTCAAAATAGGGATCGTGGGTCTTGGGCAGGATCCAGGTCTCAAAAGGGAAGCGGGCCGCATACGGAGCGATGCAGATATAATGGTCGTTCTCGCTGACCAGACGGACCTTGGAAGTTAGTTCCTGCTTTATGATATCGCAGAAGATGCAGCGTTCCTTGAAGTTGTAATACTCCTTTGCACCTTGGAGCTCATCAAGCACGTTTCGGGGGACGATGGGCAACGCGATCAGTTGAGAATGGCCGTGCTCGATGGTGGCCCCCGCCGCCTCGCCGTAGTTCTTAAACAGCAGGATGAATCGAAACCGCTTGTCTTTCTTCAGGTCCAGGATCCGATCGCGAAAGCTCCACAGGACATCCTCCAACTGCTTGTCCGTCAGGGTGGCCAGGGTCTGTTTGTGATCCGGGGTCTCGATAATCACTTCGTGCGCCCCCACCCCGTTCATTTTGTCGTAAATCCCTTCGCCTTCGCGATTGAGTCCGCCTTCGATCCGAAGGGCCGGAAATTTGTTGGGGATGACCCGGACTCGCCATCCAGGACTATTCGGTTTCGAGCCTTCCGGGCGGTAGGCCAGGATCTCGGGCGGGGTCTTGTCCTCATTGCCGGAGCAGAAGGCGCAGAAGCGAGGTTCGACTCCCGGGGCGGGGGCCGCAGGACGATAGTCGTTGGACCGTTTCCCGCGTTCGGTGGCGATGATCACCCACCGGCCCACAATCGGATCTTTTCGCAGCTCAGGCATCGTCGGTAAACTCCTCTGTTTTGATCCCTTTTCCTGTTCTTATCTTACAACGTGGATCCGCAACCATCCCGATCGCCGGCGGACGCGCTCACCGCTCGACGATCTCCATTCGGACCCGACCTTCCCGCCGTTCCCGCAGCAGAACCGGCAGCGGCCAGAGCGCCGTGATGCAGGAACCCTGGTAGTTGGACTCCATCCCCTCCTCCGACTGCGAGATCGTCTCGATCGGAAACCGCCACAACCGCGCCGCCGGCTTAAACTCGAGTCGGATCTCGATCCCCTGCCATTCATCCACCAGGTGAACCTCCGACGCCTCCTCGACAACACCCGTGCTGCAAAGTTGCGTGTCCTCCACGATCTTCCCGGGGAAGCGATAATACCGCTTCGGATCGGCCCCGGCCAATAGCGTCAGATTCAGCTCGACACCCCAAAGGTAAGGCGCGAGGCGTGAGGCGTCAGGCGTGAGGCCAGGGCTGTGAAAGGTATACTGAACCGCCAGCTCGGCCTGTGAGGCCCAAAGGGTGTAATCTTTTTTTACGGTCAACGACAAATCCTTTACGGTGCCCGTCCGGTGAAAAGATAAGACGGCCTTCTCCTTTTCAGACTCCGCGCTGTTCGTTTCGTATGCTTGATCGGAGAACCCGCCGAGATCCTCGTATTGGGAAGCCTCAAACCGCGCCAGCGTCGTATCGGACCGGATCAGGTGGTCGCGGAAGGACCATCGGGGATGCCGATCATAAACCAGTTGGCGATTCACGGCCGAGGCTTTCACGACGGTGAGGTCATGGATGGACGGGATGCCATCGGACGACGGCGCGGCGACGCCGGCTTGCATTTTCAGTTTCTGGTGATAGGCCTCCGGCCGCCGCATGGGCAGATGCGTCAGACAGACGGCCTTCGGCCGGTAATCGATCTCGATCGCCGTGGCCCCGTCCGAGGGTTTGAGATAGAGATTGATCCGGGAGGATTCAACCAGCCATTCCGGATGTCCGTCCCGATCCAGATCCGTCTCGGTCAGACGGACGGCCGACCCGGCCGGATGGGAGGCCAGGAGGTTCTCGGCCCGGATAAGGTGCTGGTGCACGGCATGACGCAGGTAGTTGAGATAATACCCGCCGAAGAGACCGTGCCAGTAGGCGTCGTTCCCCTGGGCCCGATAGAGTTCGCTTCGGGCCTCGGCGAGCCGCTTCGACCGGGACCGGGCCGAGGCTTCAAGACAAGCGAGCTGATCGCTCACATACTGGGCCTTCTTGTGCATTAAATTGATTTCGGGATATTTCACCAAGAAGTAATTCCAGAAACCGCCGCGCAGGAAACCGGCCGCCGCCTCGTTCAGGCCGGAGGCCTCCAGTCGCTTCACGAGGGCTTCCCGTTCCAGAATGGCTTCGGTGGGAAGGGCCCACTCCATCATCTCTTCGTAGGAAGCGGTGGGCAGATAGATCCGTCCGGTCGGCGGATTCCGGCCGAGGTAATCGCCGAAGGTCGCCGTCGTGATCCAGCTTTGATTTTGTTCCAGGAGGCTGAAGAAGCGCTTGAGCCAGCCACCGGATCCTCCGCCCGAGGCGGACTGGTCATACACCCAGCGATAGGTCCCCGGCCAGAGACCGAACTTCTCGCCGTCGTCGGCGTACGTGATCCCGACCGGGCCCCGGCGGCTCAGTTGATCCAGGTACTCGATCGTCTCTTCCGGCGGACGGAACGGAATGAGATACCGCAGCCGCTTGCTGATCGGAAAGATGGCCAGCGGGGTTCCCTCGCGCTCGGTTAAATAATACCCGTGCAGGTTCTCGGGCTTGAGGCCGGCCGCCTGAAAGTGGGTGTCGTCCACCACGGTATAGGCCACGCCGTTCGCGCCCAGCAGCGCGGGAAGAGACGGCTCCCAGACCCGTTCGGTCAGCCAGAGCCCCTTTGCATCGGCCCCCAACCGCCGCTTCAGGTAACGGGTCATCATCGCGATCTGTCCGGCCCCGTCCCGGGCCGGGATCGCGGCCAGGATCGGTTCATAGTATCCGCCGGTGAGCAGCTCCACCCGCCCCTCCTCGACCCGTTTTCGGAGCGCGTCCAGGAAGGAGGGCTCGTTCCTGTCCATCCAATCCAGCAACGGACCGCTGAAATGCATCGAGATCCGAAGGGACGGATGTTCGTCGAGCCGATCCATAAACGGGCGGTAGCATCGGTCGTGGGCCTCCCGGAACACCTGCTCGAAGTTCCCCACCGGCTGATGATTGTGTATTCCGAGCAGCAGGGTGATCCGTTTCACCTGCATGCTGCGACCCGCAGCAGACATGTCAGACACTCCACATCAACTGTTCAAAATCCCGATCCGGAACCTCCAGCGTGAGGTAGCCGTTCGGGGGATAGGTGGCGATCACCTTCTCATTTTCCCGGATCTCGACGATAAAATGGTGACGTTCCTTGGGCTTCCAGCCCAGCAGTGCGAACGGCACGGCCAATTCGATGATTCGTCCCATGACCAGGGTTGTCAGTTCTCCCAACGGCTCGTAGCGAATCCCGTCCGAGCTCCGGTGGACAGCCACCCGCGGCTGTTTGGCAGGATCGCAGGAGATCACCCACCGAACCTCCTCCCGTCCGCCGAAAAAATGGACATGCATCTCATGCGATTTCCGTTTTTCCGGTCCGCAGCCCTCCGCCGGATCGATGCGCAAATAGCAGTGCGTCAGATCAAATCCGTAGCAGATGGCCGAGACCAGGAGCTCCGCGCCGAACCGCGTGCTGCGACGCGTCGCGTCGTAGCAACCGGCCCCCTGCCACTCAAAATAGGTGGTGCGCTTTCCGTCCAAGGTGGGATGGATGAAATTCACCGGCTCGTCCACGTGCTTGACGGGATGGAGGTGGATGATGGGCCGTGACAAGTATTCGGGAACCTCCTGTCCCAGATGTCGGAAGGCGCCGGCGAGGTGATTCCGAAACAACCGGTCGAATTCTTCATCGTGCGCGCTCGAGAAGTCATCCCCGTACCACCAGAACCAGTCGCTGCCTTCGGCCGCATAGAGCGCCTCCCGCGCCGCCTCGCGCCGCGCCGCCGGAACGGCGGCGTCATCCAGGAGAGGCCCGAGCGCCCTGCGCGTGCGGTTCAGATAATCCCAGGCCTGATTTTCCTCCTCGGAGCCGATCCAGATGTCGAAATCATGGCGGATCCACGAACCGGAATAGAGGTGACCGATCCGCTGCGCGGGCGGATGGGATTCGATCGCATCCGTGATGCGGACCGTCCGGAAACGATCGGACCTCGAAAGACGACCGTACAACTCCGTCAGAAACGATTTTCCGCCTTCCGGATAGTACTCCCATGGATTTTCACCGTCCAGGATGATCGTCGCCAAAGAGGGATCGTTCTGGTCGGACACCGCGTCATGAATGGCTTGAAACCGTTTGAAGAATTCGTCGACCGCCGCGCTGGGATCCATGCTCCCCAGCGTAAAGCTGATCAGATTGGACAGCTCTTTATCCCGAAACACGATCGCCAGCTCCCGGCCGCCGAACTCCATGAGATACGGCCGGTAGAGCGCCTCGAGCCGAGACCGCGTCGGCATGGACTGCAGCAGGATCTCTTCATCCGTCGCGAACCACCGGATGCCGGCCTCGGCCAGCAGCGGAACGATCTCCGGACAGACCGATCCTTCCGACGGCCAGCAGCCCAGCGGCCTTCGCCCGAGCCGGCGGGCATGGAACTCCACCGCACGCACGATCTGCGCCCGCGCGTCCTCCGGCGCCTGGAATCGTTCCGGAAGCGTCGCGTGAGGCATGCACCGCCGCGCGATATCGGTGTCGTAGACCAACGGCAGGATGGGATGGTAAAACGGACTGGTGGTCAATTCGATTTGACCGGCGGATTCCAGATCGCGGTAAAGCGGAATCACGCGGCGCAGCACGTCCTGCTGGCATCGGATCACCTCGGCCTTCTCCTCTTCCGTAAACTCCTTGCCTTTTCGTCGGAGTTCCTGAAGAACCGGCGATTGCTCCACGGCCTTAAACCCGAACCAGGCCAGGTTGAAAAGCACCTGGAGATCCCGATAATCCTTCGGCCTGAATTGCCCGGCGGCGGCTCTCAGGCTGTCCTCATCCCAATGCAATCCGCGTCGCCGGAGAAGTTCATCATACCGCGGCCAGGGTTTCACCATCGTCTCCCAGTTGGCCATGAAGAAATACCGCAGAAGGAATCGCTGCTCTTCCGGATCAAGCTCCGCGGCCGGCTTGAGCGTCCGCTCCAGAAACAGGTCCTTGGCCCTCCCCTCCTCATAGTCCTGAAGCTGGAGCAGCAAGGACGGCACCAGGTTCACGGTAACACGGACCTGCGGGAAATCCTTTAAGAGGGCGGCCATGTCGTGGTACGCCCGGATGGCGTGCAATCGGACCCACGGAAGAGAATATTCGCCGGTGAGCGGATCTTTATAATAGGGTTGATGGTGATGCCAGAGAAAGGCGATCCTGAGGGGTTCCATTGTGGCCTTCCAAATAAATTATAATTGTAGCATAAATCAGAGCAGCGACGAAAGCGGGAGGGGTTAATACTGGATCAGGGACAGAATATCGTAATCCTTCAATTTATCACGACCCTTCAATTCGGTGAGCTCCGCCAGAAAGGCCAGACCGCAAATCTCGCCGCCCAGTTGCCGGACCAGATCCACCGCCGCCGCCATCGTTCCTCCCGTCGCCAGGAGGTCGTCCACCAGAAGAATGCGCTCGCCCCGCGTAATCGCATCCCGATGCACGGCGATCGCGTTTTTTCCGTATTCCAGGGAATAGGTGGATTCATACACGTCCGCCGGCAATTTTCCCGGTTTGCGGATCGGCACGAATCCCGCCCGGAGTTGGTGCGCCAGCGGCGCCCCGAAGATGAAGCCGCGCGCTTCGATGGCGGCCACTTTCTGGACGCCGGCGTTCTTGTAGGAAAGGGTCAATGCCTCCAAAATCGTGGAGAAGGCCTTCGGGTCTTTGAGCAGGGTCGTGATATCGTAAAACAGAATCCCTTTTTTGGGAAAGTCCGGGATTTCGCGAATCGCCGACTTCAGGGCGTTGAGCTTTCCCTGGGGTTGCGGGCGAGCCGGACTTATCACAGGATCTCCTCCGGTTTAATCGTCTTCTGGTCGATAATTGCGCGAAGCTTGGTGATGGCCGAGTGCTCGATCTGCCGCACCCGCTCCCGCGTCAGGCCGAAAACATTCCCGATCTCCTCCAGCGTATGCGACATCTCGCCGGCCAGGCCGAACCGCAGTGTGACCACTTTGCGTTCGTTCTCTTTGAGCGTCTCGATCCATTTTTCGATCTCTTCTCGGTTACGGATGCCGATGGCCATGATCGAAGGCGGAATCTGCGACGTGTCTTCGATGACGTCCTTCAACGAGGTGTCTTCCCGTCCCCCGATCGGGCTGTCCAGCGAATAGGTCTTCCGGATGAGCTGCTGGATTCCCAGGATTTCATCTTCCTTGACCTTCATCCGGCGGGCCACTTCCTTCGCGGTGGGGATATGATTCATCTCCTGCATCAACTGCTCCGAGATGGCCATGTAGTGGTTCAGCTTCTCGACCACATGCACCGGGAGACGGATCATCTTGCTCTGATTGATGATCGCCCGTTCGATGGCCTGCCGGATCCACCAGGAGGCGTACGTGCTGAACTTAAAACCGCGCTTGTAATCGAACTTCTCGACGGCGCGGATCAGCCCGATGTTGCCTTCTTCAATGATGTCCGAGAACGGCAGGCCGCGGTTGATGTACCGCTTGCCCATGCTGACCACCAGACGGAGGTTGGACTCGATCATCTGTTGGCGGGCGGACTCGTCTCCCTGCTCCTGAATCCGCTTTCCAAGGTCCTGCTCCTGCTCGAAGGTCAGCAAGACCGATTTGCGGATCTCTTTCAGGTAGCTTTTGATGGCGTCCATCGTCTCGGCCGGCTCGGCCTCAAGCTTGTCCTCCGCCCCCTCCTCCAAACCGGTTTCGCCCGGCTCGGTATCGTCGTCCAAGGAATGGGACTTTTCCTCGTCGTCAGAATAACTGGTCATGTCGGAGACCCTCTGCTCTAGTCGTCCTGCAACGCGGTGATGAATGACTGTTAGGAACGATAACGGATCGAAAAATCCTTAAAGCTTTTCTCGGCCGGTTTCCAGTTGACCTGGATATCCTCGACCCGGGCGCGCGGCGGTCCGATTCGCAATTGATCGATCAAGGTCTCGATCACCTCCCGGTCGCCCTCCGCAACCACCTCAACGCGGCCGTCCGGAAGATTGCGGCAGAAGCCGGTCAGGCCCAGTCGAAGCGCCGCCTCTTGTGTGAACGCCCGATAATATACACCCTGAACCCGCCCGCTGACAAGTATCTCGGCAGCTATCAGTATCACATGCGTATCAAAAATGGTCGGGGCGCGCGGATTTGAACCGCGGACATCCAGCTCCCGAAGCTGGCGCGCTACCGGGCTGCGCTACGCCCCGTTGGTGAACATCGATCGTAAGGGGTCAGGCGTAAGGAGGGAGGGGATGCATTGACACTGTGTACGTCTCCCCTTGCGCCCTCACGCCTCACGCCTTACGACCCCTTTTCAAACTTTAACCCATGAGCCTCGGCCACGCCCGGATGCGTGACCTTTCCTTTATAGATGTTGACACCCTTGGCCAGGCCGGAATCGCGGCGACAGGCCTCCTCCACGCCCATGCCGGCCAACGTTAAAACATACGGCAGGGTGACGTTGACCAGGGCCGTGGTCGCCGTCCTCGGAAAGGCCCCCGGCATGTTGGCGACACAATAATGGACTACGCCGTCCACCACATAAACCGGATCCGAATGGGTCGTCGGTCGGGCGGTCTCGACGCACCCCCCCTGATCGATCGAGACATCCGCGATCACGGAGCCCCGGCGCATCCCGGCCACAAGACGCCGGCTGACCAGTTTGGGGGCCTTCGCTCCCGTCACCAGCACGGCGCCGACCACCAGGTCCGCGCTCAGGACCGCCTGCTCGATCAGGTCCGGCTTTGAAAGCCGCAGGATGATCTTGCCGGTAACCGCCGCATCCAGATTCTGAAGGCGATCCGTCTCGCAATGAAACAGGGTCACCTGACCGCCCAGTCCCACCGCCATCTGGGCGGCGTTGGTTCCGACCGTCCCGGCGCCCAGGATCACGACCCGGGCCGGCGGCACGCCCGGAACCCCGGGCAGGAGCACCCCGCTGCCTCCGTGGATCTTTTGGAGATAGAAGGCGCCCATCAGAACCGACATCCGCCCGGCGATCGCGCTCATCGGCCGGAGCACCGGCAGCGATCCGTCCGGCAGTTGGATCGTCTCATAGCCAATCGCGATCACCTCGCGCTGAAGAAGCGCTTCGGTCAACGGCCGGTCGGCCGCGAGGTGGAGAAAGGTGAAGAGCGTCTGGCCCTTTTGAAGCAAGGGATATTCGGACGCCAGGGGTTCCTTGACCTTGACGACCAGCTCGGCTTCTCCAAACAACCGGGCCCGATCGTTGACGATCTTCGCGCCGGCCGTAAGATACGCCTGATCGGAATATCCGCTGCCCTGGCCCGCATTCCGCTCCACCAACACCCGATGGCCCGCACGGACGACTGTGCCGACCGCTTCCGGCGTGAGTGAAACTCGGAACTCGTTGTCCTTGATTTCTTTCGGAACCGCAATGATCATGGGCAAGGTTTGAGAATATCAGGTCGAAAATGAAATGTCAATGAAGCCGCTGTTCCGCTTCGCCATACCCGATGCCCGGCTTGACCGAAGCGCTGATTTTCACTACAATGCATTTATGTTTTCACCGATTGAATGGCACCACGGCGTCGTCCGGATGCTGGATCAAACCCGCCTTCCGCACGAGGTGGTCTGGGTGGACTGTCCCGATCACCAGACCGTCGCCAAGGGCATCCGGGAGCTCTGGGTGCGGGGCGCCCCGGCCATCGGCATCGCGGCCGCGATGGGCTACGCGCTCGGCGCTCAGGCGATCCGGGCCAGCACGCATGATGAATTCATCCGCCAACTCAAACCGATCCACGACACGCTCGCCGGAACGCGTCCCACGGCCGTCAACCTGTTCTGGGCCCTAAACCGCATGAACACGATCGTTCAGCTTCACAAGGACCGCCCGGTCGAAGAGATCAAAAAGAGACTGGTCCAGGAAGCCCAGGCCATTCACGACCAGGATATCCAGCGGAACGTCGCGATGGGCCGGCACGGCGCCGAACTGATCCAGGACGGGGATACGATCTTGACACACTGCAACACCGGGGCGCTGGCCACCGGAGGACACGGGACGGCGCTGGGCGTCATATTCTCGGCGTGGGAAAGCGGAAAACGGATCAAGGTCCTGGTCGACGAGACCCGGCCGGTCCTCCAGGGCGCCCGGCTCACGATGTGGGAGCTTCAGCAGAACAAGATTCCGGCCACCCTGATCACGGACAACATGGCCGGTTCCTTCATGAAAAAAGGAACGATCCGGCTCTGTCTCGTCGGGGCCGACCGGATCGCGGCCAACGGAGACACCGCCAACAAGATCGGCACCTATTCCGTGGCGGTGCTGGCCAAGGCCCACCGGATCCCCTTTTACATCGCGGCGCCGACTTCCACCATCGATTTCTCGATCGCTTCCGGCGACGCGATCCCGATCGAGGAACGAAATCCGGAAGAGGTGACAAATGTTTTCGGTAAAGTCCGTATCTCGCCTACCAACGTGGAAGTCGCCAACCCCGCCTTCGACGTCACCCCGGCAAAGTATATCACCGGGATCATCACCGAAGAGGGCGTCTTCAAGCCGGGCGAGCTGAAGCGAAAATTAGGCGGCTCAAACCGGCCTTAACGGTTTCTAAGGTATCAAAGAACGCCGCTTCATCACGACCCGGGCTGCTGGATGATCGGCAGCATTTTGAAGCCCTTGGACATTTCGGGTTGCGCGCGAACCACCCGCAGCGTGTTCGCCTGGCGCCAGAATTGCGAAGCAATCTGGGCGCCCGCGCCTTTTTGCCGCAGTTTGTCGAGGATCTTTTCGGCAAACTGCGTTTCATCCAGCCCTTGAATTTTCGGACTGACCGCGATCGTGAGTCTTGCGAGCCCGTGGCCGTCCTCACTCTCCCAGAACTGATAATCGTCGGGACGGCCTCCCGCTTTCTCCACCAGTTCCCCGATGACTTCATCCAGGACGGAACCGACCAGCGTCATCCCCTCGCCCGTCAGTTTGTCGAAACTACGCACCTCGGAAACATGGACCTTCATCCCGGTCTGGCCCAATAAACAATCGCACGACCGGATATGGATTCTCCCGAAGTCTCCCAGCTCGGCATTCAACATTATTTTCCCGGTGTTGCAGGAGAGTGTGGAAAAAAGGAAGGCGGGCACGGTTTGGGCGTCATTCGAGACGGCGCGATCCCGTTGGATCAGCGCCAGCCGGTCGATGTAGATATGCATGGCGTCCGGTGAATCCCCGTTGGGACACCCGGCACCGATCAGACCCGTCTCCGTCGCGACATAGCGTGGAACCGCGTGAACTCCTGCCGATTGCATGTACCGGTATCGCTGTTCCGTCAAAGGTTCGCCGCCCGTAAAAATGAGGCCGCCGCTGATATCGATCCCGTGTTCCAGCGCGGCCTGCACGATGTGCACGGCTGAACTCGCGAACGTTTTCACCACACAGCGGCCGTTTTCTTTGCGCGCGCCTTCCATCCATCGCGCCACACGCTCCGCGTCTTTGATTTCGGTGAACTCCGGCCGCGAGGGACTCACCCCAAAGATCCGGCAGCTCCAGACCAGGTACTCCATCGCAGCCCGGCTTTCCGCATTGCCGGGCAGATGCGAAAACCATTTCAGGGGCGGCCTGCGAAACTTCAATTGGACCAGGAAATTATGAATGCCGGAAATGCTGGGAGGGCCGGGCAGCCAGAAGGCGGACGGAATCTCCGATACCCCATGAACGTCATACAGCAGCATCTCATTCGCGGCTTCCTCCGCAAAAAAATTCCAGTCGTAAAGAACACGCGTTCCCTTCGACCGGCTTCCGCTGGTAGCGCCCCGGATGCTCCGGCCCATGAGATACGGATTGTCGAAATCCCCTTCTCCTGTTTCAATGAAGAGTCCTCTGCGGCAGATCGGAGTTTTTGATTTAAACTCCTCCAGCGTCAAAAACACGCCGGCGTCCCGCAGGGACTCAAGGGTTTTCTCGAGACCCTTCACTCGGATGCTGCCCTCCAGGTCCGGGTAATCACATCCGGCCCAGAGGAGAAGTTTTCGGTACGGGCTGTGGGCGGAATCGTAGATCAGTGTCTTGGCAAGGTCCAGAAAATTATTTTCGCGATGATCGATTCGGCGCTTGACGGCATCGATCGCCGAATCCCGCGTGAGCGGCTCTTTCATATACCGGAAGAATCCGAGGGCCAAGACGGCTTTCTGTCGGATTCTCCGCATCCGCAACCTACCGTTTTAGATTGGAAGCGGCTTTGTTTAAAAAAGAAAGATCCTTATAATCGGACGGCATTTTTTGAATGTATCCCAGCTTCATCATCAGCGACAAAACACGATCCATCGCGTCCTGATTCCGGATCGCGTCAACATGGGGCCGGTTCCTTTCAAGAGCCTGCCGGATGAACCGCGAATGGACTCCAATATAGCGGTGCGCGATCTCTGCGGACTCTTCCGGATTTTCATGAACAAAGCGTGCGGCGCGAACAAACGCTCGGACGACACCTTCCGCGAGCTCCGGATTTTTTGTCTTCATCTGAACCGTCGTGGTCAGCGAGCAACCCGGTGCTCCCGGCCACACATCCCCGGTCCGTTTTACAATGATGCCGACTCCCAGCGCTTCCATCATGGTCGCATAAGGCTCCACCATGGAGGCGGCGTCAACGCCCTGGCCAAACAGGGAAATGATCGCCCCATCACCCGAAGGCTGCCGGAATAGTTCCACGTCCTTCCATCCAAGGCTTTCGATCAGGCCCATGGCCGTCAGATCTTTCATCCCGCCGCGATGCGGAACCGCAACCTTCTTCACTTCGGAAACCGCAAGGCCTTTTCGAACCACGATGGCCGCTTCTTCAAAACCCGAACCGCAGAGCAAGACCAGCGGGATCTCTTTCTCTTCCGCCGCAGCCACTCGGGTCCAGGGAATCACGGCGAATTGACTGTCTCCATTCACCAGTTTTGTCGGAACCATCCATGCCGTGGGTTCGATGTTGATTTCAGAAGGGATGTTTTCTTTCTGAAAAAAGCCTTTCACATGGGCGACGTATGCGGGAATTTGACAAACGCCTCGCAGTAATGAGAATCGTACACGATCCATATGTTTTTTTCTCCTGGATAGGGGCAATGCGTCCCTGCAAATCGAGCCCACAGTTTAAATTTCTTTTCTCCCTGCGTCAAGAAAAGATGCACAATCGGCCCATTTTTTACCACGCGATCTCTTTCCGGTCGCGGATGAACTTTCCGTTCGGAATCATCGGATCGGTCGCGAGCCAGACGATCGACTCGGCCCCTTTCTCGACGCTACGCGTCGCCCCCGGCCCGCCCATCTCGGTCCGGACCCAGCCGGGACAGACCGAGTTCACCTTGACGCGGCCTTTAAGATCCTCGGCCAGCTGGACCGTCATCATGTTGAGCGCCGCCTTGGAGATGCTGTAGGCGGGATAGCCGCCCCCGCCGTCGCTCAGCTGGCCCAGGCCGCTCGAGACATTGACGATCCGCGCGTCGTCGCTCCGGTTTAGCAGCGGGAGCAGGGCCTGCGAGAGTTGGAACGGGCCGAAGAAGTTCGCCTCCATCGTGCGGCGCAGCGTCTCGATCGTGATGCGGTCCGAGCCCCGGTCCTCGTCCATCAAGACGCCGGCGTTGTTCACCAGGACGTCCAGCCGCCCGGGGTCGGCCTTCAGATCCTGGGCCAGCCGATGGATGTTTTCGGGGTCCGTCACGTCCAGTCGATGAAACTGCACATCCAATCCCCGGCCGGCGAGATCCTCACAGGCCTTCCGGCCCTGCGCCTCGTCGCGCGCCGTTAGGATCACCTTCCATTTCTTCTCGGCCAGCTGCCGGACGACCTCGGTTCCGATCCCCCGATTCGCCCCCGTTACGATCGCGATTCGTTTGTCCATCGGTGCCCTCTTTGTCGATAATATTTAATGCAGCTCCTTCAGCAAATCTTTGAACTCCGGGGATTGCCGAAGCAGATCCCCGCCCTTTTGAATCAGCCGGTCCACGACGGCCGGATCGAGCTTGAAGCTTGTAGGAAGCGACAGGAACTCCTCCCGTTCTTTGGGATCGGCGATGTTTTCAAAATTCACCTCGATGACATAAAACTTCATCTCTTTGAGCTCGGGCGGAGGGGCCGCGGCCGGACAGCGCTCGGCGAGAAGCTGCCGGCAGTCCCGGACCGATCGCTGGGCCTGCTCCCGGGCAACGGCAATATCTTTGATCAGCTCGATCGTCTCGAACGAATAATTATCCATCGTCACGGTCGCGGTCTTCATCGCCACCCGGGCCACGCCCGGCGCACGCGCCTTCTTATCGATAGGCTCGGACGGCTCCGTCCGGGCATTGACGATGATCACGACCAGCGTGTCGATCTTCACCTGATTGATCAGCTGACGGATGCCGCCCGGACGGTCGGCGTCCCGTATCGAGTCCGTGACATACCGCAAGCCGATGTTGTCCGCCAATCCGCCGTCCAGGAGATGGACATAGGGGTGATCGGTCTTATCGTGATAGACCATCCATTCCTTGTCCTGGAGGTAGCGACGGCGGTTCAGATTGTAATCGCCCAGCGCGTTCTTAACCCAGTCCGGCTGCTCATACCCGGGCGGGCTCGGATGATTCTCCAACGTGATCGGGCTGAGCAAGATGGGAAAGGCCGACGAGGCCGCCACGGCACGCGCCACCGGATAGGACGAAAGGTCGGAGCCCAACTGATCGAACCGGTCCTGAGTAAAATCGAACCGCTCCCCCAGCGACATGTTCGTCGCGCTGATCACCAAAAACGGCCGGCGAGGGCGGGACACAAGGGCCTCATAGGTTTTGTCCTCGAAAATCGTCCGGTCATACAGCTCGGCCGCAAGGTCGATCCGATCAAACGAGGGCGAGGCCAGACGAATCAGGGTCACGGGATTCCAAAGCTCGCCCGTGAGCTCGCCTTCGATATCCCGTTTCAGGAACCGCGACTCGAACTCGTCAAATGTCCAGTCCCCGAACAGCGCGTAGTACGCTCCGGTGAACGAGCCTCCTGAGATCGTCGAGATCAAGTCCACTTCATCCAAAAGACGCTTCGTCTTCCCCTGCCAGGTAATCGTCGTTTCACTCAGGGCCTTCAGGACGCCGTACGAAAGCGACGCGGCCCGCGTCCCGCCGCCGGAGAAGGTCAATACAACGAAGAGCGAGTCGGTGTTATCTCCCGGGGTGAGATTGGCGAACCGGTAGCCCGCATTCGGTTGATACCGGGACAGCGGCGCATTGATCGGCGCATGCGCGCAGCCGATGATGAAGAGGCCGAGGAGGATCGCGGCGATGAGAGGAACGCTACGTCTTTGCAAACGTGATCTCCTTCGGCATGATCGGCGAGGTTCTTGAAAGCATGATCCTTCGCTTCTTCGGTTTGATGTCATCCGACGGCGACAGCGAAACGGTGTACGTGCCCGCTTCCAACTCGATCGTGTCCCCGGTTCGGCCCTGGTCCCCGCCGTCGATCAGCACCCGCCGCGTCTCGGGAAAATGCACAATGAGATATTCCACTCGTTTTCCCCTCACCCCTTGCGCCTTATGTCGTTTAATCCCACGCACGCACGCACGATTCCAGACCGGACCCCAACCTTTTTTCGCACAAGATTATTTACCTGCGGGCTTCTTCGGTTCATTCTTTGGTTCATTCTTCGGTTCATTCTTCGGCTCATCAACGGCCTTGATCCAGTATGCGGTTCCGTTGATATTGACCTCGGCCTCCACCGTCGTCCCGATCTTGATCTCACCCGTCTTTTTGGTCGTCGTCGGGTCAACGTAGAACGTCTCCTGGCTGCCCGCAAATCCCTGGCCGCTTTCGGTCTTGACCGTATACATATCGTTACTGATCAAGATCACTTTTCCTCTTACGATCGTGTCGGCCAGCACCACACCCGAAAACGACGCGAGAACCATGAGCAGCATCGCAATCATCACACCTCTCTTCATCTTCCACCTCCTTTTTATCTTCCGGCTCTTTGCCGTCCGCTCCCCGCGCGCGAGGCAAGAGCGGCGCCTGTCGGGAATTAAGTATCGTGTCCCAGGAATTCTGTTTTTTGCCCCACGTCCCTCTTTGGCCCCTATATATTATAATGATGCAGATCGAATATATTCGCCGCTGGCTCGGCCAGCCTGAGCGCGGGGTGTGGGGGCATCGGAGGACCTTGTTCTCTCTTTGCCGCACGGGCCCTCACTTTTTATAGAAGCCGCCCCTACAATCGGGATACCCAAGAATACGGTCTTAATATCCATTAAACGGCCTCATGACGGCATACGGGTGCGACGATAAAATATTAAGACGGAAATAATTCGGCGGGACAGATGGGCGGATTATACTAAAAAAGTGGAAAAATCACAATATGAGGACAATAGATAAACACGGGAGGAACGATTCAGGACTCGTCCGGGCGGGCGTCCGGGAGGACGAGTTTTTTGACGAGATCGATCACTTCTTCCGTGGTCACCTTCGTGATCTTTCCGGTCCGGCGCTCTTTGAGCTCCACCCGGCCGTCGGCCAGATTCTTCTCGCCGACGAGGATCTGGTACGGAATCCCGATCAGATCGGCGTCGTTGAACTTCACCCCGGGCCGCTCGGACCGGTCGTCGATCAGGACCTCCATCCCGAGGTTGGACAGCGTCCCGTAGATCAGCTCCGACGTGATCATCACGCGCTCCGACTGCTCGTTGACCGGGATGAGATGCGCCTGGTAGGGGGCCAGCGGCAGGGGCCAGATGATTCCCTTGGTGTCGTGGTTCTGCTCGATCGCGGCCGCGGCCGTCCGGCCGATCCCGATCCCGTAGCAGCCCATGACGCTCAAGGCCTCCTTGCCGTTATGATCCAGAAACGTCGCCTTCATCGCCTCGCTGTATTTCGTCCCGAGCATGAAGACATGGCCCACCTCGATCCCGCGATGGGTGATCAGCCGGCCGCGGCAGCGCGGACAGGTCTTCCCCTGGGTCTTTTCGACATTGGCCGCGAAGCCGCAGGAGTCGCACGCGACGAGGCTGTCCTCGCCCGTCTCGGCCAGGACCATGAACTCCTGGGAATAGGTCCCGCCGATCACGCCGCTCTCGGCCTCGACCGGCTGGAACTTCAGCCCGCACCGCTCGAAGATCCGGTGATAGGCCTTGGACATTTTATCGTAGCTGGCCTTGGCGGCCTGCTCATCGCGGTCGAAGCTGTAGGCGTCCTTCATCAAAAATTCGCGCCCGCGCATCAGGCCGAAGCGGGGACGGATCTCATCCCGGAACTTGGTCTGGATCTGATAAAGAATTTGGGGGAGGTTGCGATACGACTTGATCTCGCCCCGGATGAGGTCCGTGATCACTTCCTCGTGCGTCGGCCCGAGGCAGAACTCCCGCTCGCCGCGGTCTTTCAGACGGAGCAGCTCTTTTCCGTACTCGCCCCACCGGCCGGTCTCCTGCCACAGCTCGGCCGGCTGGACCATCGGCATCAGCAGTTCCTGCGCGCCGGCGCGGTTCATCTCCTCGCGGACGATCTGCTCGACCTTGCGGATCACCCGGAGGCCCAGCGGCAGATAGGTATAGATGCCGGCCGCCACCTTCCGGATCATCCCGGCGCGGATCATCAGCCGATGGCTGACGACCTCGGCCTCGACCGGCTCTTCGCGCAACGTGGGAATCAATAATTTTGAATAGCGCATGAACGAAACTTCTTGGCTCCGTAATGGATCGCCTTACCCCTTACGCCTCACCCCTCACGTTTTTTTCTCTTTCCTTCGCCATCGCCTCGACCTCGGCCACCAGGATGTCCGCCATCTCGGACTCCTTCACCTTGCCGACGATCTTGCCGCGTTTGAACAGCAGGCCCCCCTCTTTTCCGCCCGCGATCCCGATGTCGGCTTCCATCCCCTCGCCGATCCCGTTGACGGCGCAGCCGAGGATCGAGACGTTCAGCGGCGCCTTGATATGGGACAGCCGCTGCTCCAGCTCGGCCACCAGCTTGAACATATCGAATTCGAGCCGCCCGCAGGTGGGACAGGCGATGAAATTGATTCCATGATGGCGCAGCTCCAGCGATTTGAGGATCTCGAAACCGGCCTTCACTTCCTCGACCGGATCGGCCGCGAGCGAGACCCGGATCGTGTCCCCGATCCCCTCGCCCAACAGCAGCCCCATCCCGACGGCCGATTTGATGCTTCCCGAGAAGGCCGTCCCGGCCTCGGTGATCCCGAGGTGAAGCGGATAATCCACTTTTTTGGAAATCAGCCGATAGGCCCCAATGCAGAGGCCCACGTGCGAGGCCTTGAGCGACAGCTTCATCTCATAGAAGCCCATCTCCTCCAGCATCCCGATCGCCCGCAGCGCCGATTCGACCATCGCTTCGGCCGTGGGATAGCCGTATTTTTGAAGCAGATCCTCCTCCAGCGAGCCGGCGTTGACGCCGATCCGGATCGGAATCCCCCGATCCTTGCAGGCCGCCACGACCTGCGCCACGCGGTCCTTCCCGCCGATATTGCCCGGATTGATCCGGATGCAGTCAACCGAGGGCGCCGCTTGAAGCGCGAGGCGATAATTATAATGGATGTCGGCGATGAGGGGAATGCCGATCCGGGCCCTGATGGATTTCAAGGCCTCGGCGGCGGCCTCGTCCACCACCGCCACGCGGACGATCTCACAGCCGGCCTGCTCCAGCCGCCGGATCTGATCGACGGTGGCCTTCACGTCCCGCGTATCGGTCGTCGTCATGGACTGGACCGAGATCGGAGCGACGCCGCCGATCTTTACCCCGCCGACCATGATCGTCCGTGTTTTTCTTCGATCGATCTTCATCGCGACCGTCAGCCCGGTTTAACAAACAGGCGAATGATGTCGTTGTAAAACGCCAGGGCCATCAGCAGAAGCAGCAACGCCAGGCCGATCTGCTGCGCGATCTCCCGTTTCCGGATGCTCAACGGCCGGCCCAGGACGGCCTCGATCACGAAAAACAGGAGATGGCCCCCATCCAATACCGGGATCGGAAGGATGTTCATCACGCCCAACGTGATGCTCAGGATCGCGATCAGAAAGAGCAGACCGCCGAACCCCTGGGAGGCGGCCTGACCCGACATCTGGCCGATCAGGATCGGCCCGCCGATATTATCCATCGAGAGCTTCCCCTGAACGAGCCGGACCAGCCCCTCCACCGTCAGATAGGTCCATTGCCACGTGGCCTGAAAACCCTTGACCAACGCCTCCAGTGGATTCGCGGCCACGATCTGGGCGCCGTGCGGGCTCTTCCCGATTCCGATCTGGCCGACGGTCTTCTGTCCCTCTTCGGTGTCCACCGTCTTCGGGGCCGGCGTCACGGTCAGGGTCATATTCTGATGGTCCCGTTCCACCACGATCGTCAGGGACTTCCCGGCGCTGGTATAGATGGTTTCAGTCATCTGGGCCCAGGTCGAAATTTTCCGATCATCGATCGAAACGATCCGGTCCCCCGGTTTGAAGCCGGCCGCTTCGGCGGGCGATTTCTCGATGACGGTCTCGATCACCGGCATCAAGCTGTCAAAATCCGGCACGTACATCGGAACGCCGATCGAGAGCGAGCCGGTGAAGATCAGATAGGCCAGAAGCATATTGAAGACCGGCCCGGCCGCCACGATCAGGATCCGCTTCCAGACCGGCGCGTGTGAAAAGGAACGGGCCCGATCTTCCGGGGAGAGCGCTGGCGCGTCCTCTCCCTTCTCGGGTTCTTCGCCGAAAAGCTTCACGTAGCCACCCAGGGGAAGCGCGGAGATCAGGTATTCGGTTTCTCCGACCGTCCGGCCGATCACCCGGGGCCCGAATCCCAACGAGAATTTCAGGACCTTGACCCCCAGACGACGGGCCGCCAGGAAATGGCCCAGCTCATGAAAGAAGATCAGCACACTGAGAACGATCAGAAAATAAAACAGGTTGTAGAGAAAATGAATGACGGATTCCATCGCGACGTGATCACTCCTTTTCTTTAACGGCCGTCTTCTTTTACGGCTTTCGCGGCCTTCTCCCGACCCCAGCGGTCGGCCTCCAGGACGTCCTCCAGGCTTTTCACGGCCTGGGGAACATGCGCGTCCATCGTTTTTCGAATCAGTCGGGCGATCTCCAGAAAGCCGATTCGGTCTTCGAGATAGGCCCGGACCGCCACTTCGTTGGCGGCATTTAATACGGCCGGAAGCGACCCGCCGATTTTAATCGCCTCGTACGCGTATCCAAGGCAGGGAAATTTTTTAAGATCCGGCGGCTCAAACGTCAGGGCCTTGACCTTCGTCAGCTCCAGGGACGGAAGACCGAGCGGCAGCCGTTCCGGATAATTGAGCGCGTAGCCCAGCGGCCCGCGCATGTCCGGGACGCCCATTTGGGCGATCACGGAGCCGTCCAGATATTCCACCATGGAATGGACGATGCTCTGCCGATGAATGACGACGTCGATCCGATCCGGCGGAATATCAAAAAGCCAGCGGGCCTCGATCACTTCCAGGCCCTTGTTCATGAGCGTGGCCGAATCGATCGAGATTTTTGATCCCATGCGCCAGGTGGGATGCTTGAGCGCCTGGGCCGGTTTGATCGTCCGTCGTTTCCCGATCGGAAGGTCGAGAAGCGGTCCCCCGGACGCCGTGAGGATGAGCCGACGGACGTCCCTCCGGCGTTGACCGGACATCGACTGAAAAATGGCGCTGTGCTCGCTGTCGACCGGCAGAAGGGTGATCCCCTGTCTTTGGGCTTCCTGCTGAAGAATCGACCCGGCCATCACCAGCGGTTCTTTGTTGGCCAGCGCGATCGTCTTTTTCGCTCCGATCGCCGCAAACGTCGGGAGGAGTCCGGCCGAGCCCACGATGGCCGACACGACCAGATCGGCCTCCTCCAGCGTGGCCACCCGGACCAGGCCTTCCGTTCCGGACAGGATTTCGATCTCCAGATTCCGCAGATCCGGCTGACGACCGCACCGTCGGCGCAGGCGTTCCGCGGCCGCGGCGTCCGCCAGCGCGACGCATCGGGGGCGGAAGCGCCGAATTTGAGCCAAAAGTTTATCACTGTTGCTCCCGGCTGTCAAACCCACCACCCGGAAGCGATCCGGAAAATCCGTCGCCAGCCGGAGGGTGTTTGTCCCGATGGAGCCGGTGGAGCCCAAGAGAACCAGATTTTTCATTTCATGCGGGGACAGATTTCAAATCTGTCCCCTCCCGATTTAAATCACGATCACCCGACCATACTGTTTCACCCAAAGCAGATAATAGTAAAGCGACGGCGTCGTGAAGATCAGGCTGTCCATCTTGTCCAGGATCCCTCCGTGGCCCGGAAGAAAATGGCCGGAATCCTTGACCCCGGCGCCTCGCTTGAACATCGATTCGGTCAGATCGCCGAGCTGGCCCAAAACGCCCAGCAACACCCCCAGGAACACGCTGTCAACCACCGACAGAAACGGAAGAAACCATCGCTGGGCCAGGGCCGCGGCGAGAATGCTGGCGACCAGCCCTCCGACGGCTCCCTCGATGGTTTTATTGGGGCTGACCCGCGGAGCCAACCGCCGCCGTCCGAACCCTTTCCCGATATAATAGGCCCCCGTATCGCAGGCCCAGGTCACCAAAAACAAAAAGAAGACGAGGTACTCCCCCTGCTCGAGACCCCGGAGCAGGATCAGATGCCCCAGAAGCCAGCCAACATAGAAGATTCCCAACGCACCCACGGCCGCGTCGCTCAGGGTCGTTGTGACGTCCTGATACGTCGCCAGCGGGTACATCAGTACGGCCAACACCAAGGCGGTCATTACCTCTCGATCCGAGAACAGCCCTTGTTCGTAGAAATGCCCCACGACCAGGCCGCCGCAGAGCAAACCGAACAGGATCAGCCCCCGCTTCCCGACGGGGTAATAAAGACGGTAGAACTCCAGTTGACCGAGCAGGACCGCGAATAACACGACGATAAAAAAGGCCGTCGGCGACAGGTATCGGACTAAAATGTAGAAGAGCGGCAGGAAGAGAACGGCCGAGATGACACGCTTGAGGTGCATTAACCTTGTCTCACCCCGCTTCGCGGTTGGATCTGTTCTTTCACCAGGCCGAAACGACGCTCCCGCTGCTGATAATTGATCAGGGCCTCCAGAAAATCACGACGGCGGAAGTCCGGCCACAGGGTCGGCGTGAAGTAGAGTTCGGTATAGGCCATCTGCCAGAGAAGGAAATTACTGATGCGGTTTTCTCCGCTGGTCCGGATCATGAGATCGGGATCCGGAAGATCGGCCGTGTTCAGGTATTGACCGACTAGGGTTTCATTCACCGATTCCCGTTTGAACAAGCCCTTTTGAAGATCGTCATATAGTTTTAAAATCGCCTCGACGATTTCGGCCCGACCCCCGTAGCTCAGCGCGATCGTCAAGACCATCTTGTCGTTGGCCAGTGTGGCCGACTCGGCCGCGCGGATCCAGTGAACGACGGACGCCGGCAGGCGATGGACCTGGCCGATCGTCTTAAATCGGATCCGATGCTCCATGAGCGTGGCCATTTCTTTTTGGAGATAGCCTTCCAGCAACGTCATGAGCTCGTTCACCTCGTCCGGCGGGCGTTGCCAGTTCTCCATCGAGAAGGCATAGATCGTCAGGGCGTAGATCCCCAACTCCCGGCAGGCCGTGACGGCGTCCCGAACGGAACCGATCCCCTCGCGATGGCCGGCGATCCGGGGCAGTCCCCGCATCTCCGCCCACCGGCCGTTGCCGTCCATAATGATCGCCACGTGCCGGGGGAGGCGGGCCCGATTCACCAGCGCCTGAAGCTGGTCGTCGCTCAACGCGTCGTTTCCTGATCCGATCTTCCTCATCTCGATTCACACATTTCTTTAAGCATACAACAATAACACAGTCCGGTCAAAATTCATAGGGCGGGCGCGGGGTTCTTCAAATAAAAAGGGCGACAGGTTGGGTCGCCCCGGGTAAAACCGATTTCTCAAACCGTTCGGAGACACTTATCGGACAACCACGCCGGCGGGCCCGCCTGCCCGGCCGGCAGGCTTTCGGGTGCAGAGGTATTGATCGATCCCTTTCGCGGCGTCGCGGCCCTCACGAATCGCCCAGACGATCAGGGAGGCGCCCCGTTTCATATCGCCGGCGGCAAAGACCCCGTCGACGCTCGTCATCTGATTCTCATCCACCGCGACGTTGCCGCGCGCATCGAGCTTGACGCCGAGATCCGCGAGCAGGCCCTCCCGGACGGGACCGGTGAAACCCATCGCCAGCAAAACCAGATCCGTTTCCAACTCAAACTCCGTTCCGGGCATTTCAACGAACTGGGTTCGTCCGGTCGGATCCGTCTTCATCTCAACCCGGACCGCCTGGAGTTTCGTCACCCGTCCGTTTTGACCCGAAAACCGTTTCGTGGAGACGCTCCACTCCCGTTTGCACCCTTCCTCATGCGCGTGAGAGCTCCGGAGCATCATCGGCCAGAGCGGCCACGGCGTCGACGGCGATCGGGTCGCGGGCGGCTGGGGCAGCAACTCGAATTGGTAGACATCTTTCGCACCCTGGCGATGAGTCGTTCCAAGACAATCGGAGCCGGTGTCCCCCCCGCCGATGATCACCACGCGTTTATCCTTGGCCGTCACCCGAACCGCCGGGTCGATCGCGTCGCCGGCGTTGATCTTGTTCTGCTGCGTGAGATAATCCATCGCGAAAAGGACGCCCTCCAGATCCCGGCCGGCCACCGATAGATCGCGGGCATTCATCGCGCCGCCGGCCAGGCAGACGGCGTCGAAATTCTTCAGCAACAACTCCGTCGGAAAATCGCGCCCGACATCCACGCCGGTCCTGAATTCGACCCCCTCCGCGCGCATCTGATCCAGCCGGCGGTCCAGGACCGATTTTTCCATTTTGAAGTCCGGGATGCCGTACCGAAGCAGCCCTCCGATCCGATCGGCCTTCTCGAAAACCGTGACCGCGTGTCCCGCGCGGGCCAGCTGCTGCGCGGCCGCCAAGCCGGCCGGGCCGGACCCAACCACGGCTACCTTGAAGCCGGTCGGCTTTTCCGGAAGAACCGGCGTGACCCAACCCTCGTCGAAACCGCGGTCGATGATGTTCCATTCGATCACGCGGATCGAGACCGGATCCTCAATGATCCCCAACACACAGGCCGATTCGCACGGCGCCGGACAGAGCCGCCCCGTAAACTCCGGAAAATTGTTGGTCGAATGAAGCATCTTCAACGCGTCTTTCCACCGCCCCTGAAAAACCAGATCGTTCCAGTCCGGGATCATGTTTTGAACCGGACAGCCGTTGTTGCTTTGACAGAACGGCACGCCGCAATCCATGCAGCGGGCACCCTGGGCCTTGAGCGTTTCCTCCGAAATCGGCTGGTAGAATTCCCTCCAGTCGTGGACCCGTTCCTCGACCGGTCTCCGCTTGGGACCCTCCCTCCGGATCTTTAAAAATCCCTTCGGATCACCCATGAACGGCCGCCTCCTTCGACGCGGCTTTCTGGACCTTCCGCTGCTCCATCACCTTTCTATATTCCACCGGCATGACGCGCACGAACTTTGGAAGCATGACCTTCCACTGCTCCAGCACTTTTTTGGCCTTGGCGCTGCCGGTATATTGGGCATGCCGCTCGATCATCCCTTTCAGAAGGGCCTGGTCCTCTTGATCCCGGACGGGCTCCAGCTCCACCATGCTCAGATTGCACCGACGCTCAAACCCGCCGTCCAGGTTCAGCACGAACGCGACGCCGCCGCTCATCCCGGCAGCAAAATTCCTCCCCGTGTGGCCCAGGACGACCACCACGCCTCCGGTCATGTACTCGCACCCGTGATCGCCCACGCCTTCGACGACGGCCTTCACCCCGCTGTTGCGGACGGCAAACCGCTCGCCGGCCCTGCCGTAGATGTAGGCCTCGCCGCCCGTCGCGCCGTAGAGGGCCACGTTGCCGATGAGGATCGTCTCCTCCGGAACGAAGGTCGACTTCTTAAATGGAACCACCACCAGCCGTCCGCCGGCCATCCCCTTGCCCAGATAGTCGTTCGATTCGCCTTCCAGCGTCAGGGACAGCCCGTTGACACACCAGGCTCCGAAACTCTGTCCGGCCGAACCGGTGAAGCGGAATTGAACGGTATCGGGCGGAAGACCCTCGGCCCCGTACCGTCGCGTGATTTCTCCGGAAA
Organism: Nitrospirota bacterium; assembly: GCA_016194285.1. Classification (GTDB taxonomy): domain Bacteria; phylum Nitrospirota; class Nitrospiria; order JACQBZ01; family JACQBZ01; genus JACQBZ01. The sequence goes on from JACQBZ010000046.1 coordinate 30,129, forward strand.
GCATGGCGCCGACCGTCCGGTGAATATTCCGGATCGGCAGCGCCGCCTCGACGCGGCGTTTCGCCTCGAGCGCCGGCCGGGCCAACTCGATCAGCCGGTAATCCAGGGCCTGAGTCAGCCCGTGGTCCTGCGACTGAACACAATGCGTTGCGACATCCGGCAAAATTTCCGGCCGGTACAGAATCGGACTCAAATCGATCCCCCGCGCCTTCCAATGGTCGATCGCCTTCCGGGGCTTGATCTTGTCCGTGCGGCCGATCATCTCCTCAAACGTGCGGAAGCCCAATTGGGCCATTAACTCCCGGACCTCCTCCGCAACAAAGAAGAAGTAATTGACGACATGCTCCGGCTGGCCGTCAAACTTTTTCCGAAGGACGGGGTCATGCGTGGCGATCCCCACCGGGCAGGTGTTCAAGTGGCATTTCCGCATCATGATGCAGCCTTCCACGATCAACGGTGCCGTCGAAAAGCCGAATTCCTCGGCCCCGAGGAGCGCGGCGATCACGACGTCCCGACCGGTCTTGAGCTGTCCGTCGGTCTCGATCCGGACGCGGCCGCGGAGATTGTTCATCACCAACGTCTGCTGGGTCTCGGCCAAGCCCAGCTCCCACGGAATCCCGGCGTGCTTGATCGAACCCCACGGCGAGGCGCCGGTGCCGCCGGAATCCCCGCTGATCAGGATCTTGTCGGCATGGGCCTTCGTCACCCCCGCGGCGACCGTTCCCACCCCGACCTCGGCCACCAGTTTCACCGAAATGGCGGCCTGCGGATTCACGTTTTTCAGATCGTAAATCAACTGGGCCAGGTCTTCGATGGAATAGATGTCATGATGGGGCGGCGGAGAGATCAACTGAACCCCCGGCGTGGCAAACCGAAGCCGCGCAATCGTTTCGTCCACCTTGTGGCCGGGAAGCTGGCCGCCCTCGCCCGGCTTCGCGCCCTGGGCCATCTTGATCTGCAGTTCCCTCGCGTTCACGAGATAGTTCGTCGTGACCCCGAATCGCGCCGAGGCCACTTGCTTGATCGCGCTGTTCTTCGAATCCCCGTTTGGAAGCGGAATGAACCGTTCGGGATCCTCCCCGCCCTCGCCCGTGTTGCTCTTGCCGCCGATCCGGTTCATCGCGATCGCGAGGGTCTCGTGGGCCTCTTTGCCCAGCGCGCCGAACGACATCGCCCCGGTCGTGAAGCGCTTCACGATCGCCTTCGCCGGCTCCACCTCCTCCAACGGAACGGGCGCCCCGGTTCGCAACTCGAGCAGCCCCCGGAGATTCGACCGCCGTTTCGATTCGTCGTTGACCAGGCGGCTGAATTCCTTGAAGGCCGCGTACCCGTTATTCCGGGCGGCCCACTGGAGTTTTGAAATCGTTTCCGGGTTCCAGTTGTGATGTTCGCCCTGAATCCGGTAATGATACTCGCCGCCGTACTCCAACTGCCGGATCGGCACGTTCTGGTAGGCGACCGCGTGACGACGAAGCACCTCATCGGCCAGGGTCTCGATCCCGATCCCCTCGATGCGGGAGGCCGTCCCCGTGAAATACCGTTCAACGAGTCCGGTATTCAGCCCGATCGCCTCAAAGATCTGACCGCCGCAGTAGCTCTGAACGGTCGAAATTCCCATTTTGGAAAAGATCTTTAAAAGCCCCTTGTTGATCGCCTTGATGTATTTGGATTCGGCCGTGGCGGCGTCGATCGTCTCGGGCAGATAGCCGTCGCGGGCCATGTCGGTCAAGGTCTCAAAGGCCAGATAGGGATTGATGCTTCCGGCGCCGTAGCCGATCAGGCAGGCAAAGTGATGCACCTCCCGCGCCTCGCCCGTCTCGACGATCAGACCGACCTCCGTCCGGGAGCATTCCCGGATCAGATGATGATGAACCGCCGAAATGGCGAGGAGGCTTGGAACCGGCGCCCATTCGGCATTGACGCCGCGGTCGCTCAAGATAATGAACTTATAGCCGGCGCGGATCGCGTCCGACGCCTGCCGGCAAAGCCGTTCCACGGCCCCGGCCAGTCCGTGGGTTCCTTCGGCCACCGGGAACAACATGCTCAGGGTCTGACTCTTGAAATAACCGTCCGCGATCGTCCGGATCTTTTCAAGATCCGCATTGGTCAGGATCGGTTGATTCACCTTGATCCGACGGCAGGACTCGGGCGTCTCGCCCAGAAGGTTCGCCTTGGGGCCGATATTGGTCACGAGGGACATCACGAGCTGCTCGCGGATCGGATCGATCGGTGGATTGGTCACCTGTGCAAACAGCTGTTTGAAGTATTTGAAGAGAAGCTGCGGCCGATCCGAAAGCACGGCCAGCGGCGTGTCGGTGCCCATCGAACCGACGGGCTCCTCCCCCGTGATGGCCATCGGCATCATGAGCATCTTCAAATCCTCGATCGAGTAGCCGAAGGCCTGCTGCCGTTGCCGGAGCGTGGCATGATCCGGCTGTAAAACGTTCAGGGGCTCCGGGAGATCCTCGAGGTTGATCCGGTTGGCGGCGACCCACTGGAGGTACGGTTTGCGCGAGGCCATGTCGGCCTTGATTTCTTCGTCGTCAATGATCCGTCCCTGCCCCGTATCCACCAAAAACATCCGTCCGGGCTGCAACCGGCCCTTGGTCCGGACCTCTTCGGGTGGAATCGGAAGCACGCCGGTCTCGGACGCCATCACCACAAAATCGTCTTTGGTCACGACATACCGGGCGGGCCGGAGCCCGTTGCGGTCCAGCGTCGCCCCGATCAGCTTCCCGTCGGTGAAACAGACCGCGGCCGGGCCGTCCCAGGGCTCCTGCATTGCGGCGTGGTATTCGTAGAATCCCCGGCGCTCGAGATCCATGTTGGGATCGCCGGACCAGGCCTCCGGAATCAGCATCATCATGGCATGGGGAAGCGACCGTCCGCCCATCACCAGGAACTCCAGGGCGTTGTCCAGACAGGCCGAGTCGCTCTGGCCTTCGCAGATAATGGGATAGAGCTTCTTCAGATCCTCTCCGAACAGGTCGGAGGACATCCGGCCCTCACGGGCGCGCATCCAGTTGATGTTTCCCTTTAAGGTGTTGATCTCCCCGTTGTGGCAGATATACCGGTAGGGATGCGCCCGGCTCCAAGTCGGAAACGTATTGGTCGAAAAACGGGAATGGACCACCGCCAACGCGCTGACGACGCTTTCATCCGCCAAATCGGGATAAAACAGCGGGATCTGGTTGGGTAATAGGAGCCCCTTGTAGACAAGGGTGTTGGCGGAGAGGCTGGGGATGTAGAAGGTCTCTCGGCCCTCGAGAGCGGACCCCCGCATGGCGTTCTCGATCCGTTTCCGGATGACATACAGCTTCCGCTCAAACTCGGCCTCGCTTAAAATGTCCCTCGCGATAAAAAACTGACGCATACAGGGGAGGCTCTGCCGAGCCAGATCGCCCAGGTGATCCTCCTTGACCGGCACATCGCGCCAGCCCAGAAGCCGTTGTCCTTCTTCATGGATGATTTTTTCGATCAGCTTTTCGCACGGCGTACGCTGGGAAGGAGCGGTCGGAAGAAAGACCATGCCGACGCCGTATTCCCCGGCCCCGGACAGACGGACGCCCGACTCTGCGCAGGCCCTTTTTAAAAATTCATGCGGGATCTGGAGCAGAATCCCGGCGCCGTCCCCCGTACATGGATCGCAACCCACCGCCCCGCGATGCGCCAGATTTTCAAGAACCTGCAGTCCTTTACGAACAATATCATGGGATTTGTTGCCTTTCACATTGACAACAAACCCGATTCCGCAGGCGTCTCTTTCAAACGAGGGATCGTAGAGACCCTGCCGATCTGGAAGTCCGTTGAAATCCATGTATTTAAAATACTAAATAATGACCCCTGGTGTCAATCATTTTTCCCGCAACTACGACGATATCTAAGACATTTTGAGGCATTGCAACATGCGCAATCTGGTATATTAAAGAGCGAGAGGATAAAATCCCGGCAATCCCATGGCAATACAATTGCGACTTTGGGCCAGGCTGTTCTTTGCGGAGGCCATTCGGGCGCTCGCCCGCCACAAGATGCGGACGGGGCTGACCGCACTCGGCGTGATGGTCGGCGTCTCCGCCGTGATCTGGGTGGTGGCCCTTGGCAGAGCTGGCACGGAGCGTACCGAAACGGAGTTGCAGAAGCTTGGCAACAACCTGATCTGGGTTGAGGCGGGCTCCCGCAACATCAATGGCGTACGCAATGGCACCCACGGGACAACCACCCTCACTCCCGAGGATGCGGAAGCCATTCGACGTGAGATGCCGCTCATCACGAGCGTATCCGAGAATACCGATGGCACCCTGCAGGCCGTCTACCGCAACCGCAACTGGATCACCCGCTATCGAGGCGTATCCCCCGAGTATTTGGATATAAAGCTTTGGCAGGTTGCGGAAGGCTCGTTCTTTACGCACGACCAGGTCAAGCACATCGAAAGCGTCGTGGTGATCGGCGAGACCGTACGCAGAGAGCTGTTCGGTGCATCGAACCCAACCGGACAGCTCATCCGCATACAGGGCTCCTTGTTCAAGATCATCGGCGTGCTGACGCCGAAGGGATCGTCCGGCTCGGGCCAGGATCAAGACGATATCATCATGATGCCCTGGACCACCGCGCTGAAGAAGATCGGGGGCCAGGGCGTCACGTGGCTCGACGATATCATATGCTCGGCGGTGTCTCGGGATGCCGTCAACCCGGCGATCGAGGCCGTCACCTTGTTGATTCGCCAACGGCACCACATTCGCCCCGGCGAGGAGGATGACTTCAACATCCGTCGCCCGGATGAAGTGATCAAGGCCCAGATCCGGCAGAGCCAGACGCTCGAGCTGCTGCTGATCTGCGTCGCGTCGATTTCGCTGCTGGTGGGCGGCATCGGGATCATGAACGTGATGCTGGCCTCGGTGGCGCAAAGGACCCCAGAGATCGGCCTGCGTGTCGCTGTGGGCGCGACGCCACGGGCCGTCCAGATACAGTTTCTCGGCGAGGCCGTCATGCTGAGCCTCTTCGGCGGGGTCATGGGCGTCCTCCTCAGCATCGTCGGCGATTTTTTCATCGAGAGGATGCTCGGATGGCCCTTGTCCACGTCTCCACAAGCGGCCCTGCTCGCCGTCGTGTTCGCCATGGCCGTGGGCGTCTTCTTCGGCTTCTATCCGGCGTGGAGGGCCGCACGACTCGACCCGATCGCGGCGTTGCGAAACGAGTAACCTTGACACGCCACCCCCCGAGTGATCCAGCCTGTGGGGCCTGAATCCTCTTTGCTCTTGCCATTCTCGGTCTTTTTACCGCGCCGTATCATCAAGGTCGAGGCGATAGCCCATGACGGTCAAGTCCTTCGCCGGATGGAAATCGAGCTCGGGAGCACGCACAAAGCCCATCCGTTCGTACATGCCTTTGCCGATTTGCATGAAATCGCTTGTGTGCAGCGTCACGGCGGAGGCACCGGACCGGCGCGCACGTTGTAGGCATTCCCGCAGGAGCGCGGCCCCGATGCCCTGACCCCGTGCCATCGGTGCGACGGCCAGCAAACGGATCTCCGGACAGGCCAGCGTGACGGGGGGCTGCTCCGGGCGGGAGAAAACGGTCCCGGGCGGGTACAACAGGACGGTGCCCACAATCGCGCCATCCCGCTCGGCGACGATCTGCTCGGCCGGCTTCACGTCGGCAAGCGCGTTTAAAATCCCCTTCCGGTAGCCCTCCCAGTGCGCGGGCATGACCGCCGCGTACTCCTGGAAGGCCGACAGCGTCACGGCCCGGATCGCGTCGCGGTCGTCCTCGCGGGCACCACGAATCGTTAGACCATTCACCTTGCCATCCTTATCAAGGGGGAAGCATACTAAAAATGTCTCAGATGCGCAAGGGAATGATGGAGTTTAGGGTATGGGGTGAACTTCCTCCGGACCCTTGAAAAAATATAAACGCTGATCTATAATGTCCACCACTAATAATAATGTAGGAGACCTGCGCACTGAATTGGACGCGAAGCGGGCCCAGCAGGAGGCCCAATCGGAGCAGAATGAGCACTGGATGAAATGCCCGAAGTGCGGTAAAAATTTAGAAGAGGTTCCTCTGGCCGGAATCAAGGTGGATCAATGCACAAACTGCATGGGGATCTATTTCGACAAGGGGGAGCTGGAACTTCTTTTGGGCGCACAGGAGCCCAAAGGATTCTTGGGGGGTCTGAAACGACTCTTTAAGAAGCGATGATGCACGGGTAAGAACTGAAGGAAACCGGAACAGATTCGAACATAATCCCGAGGTCAACATGAAAGAGGGGGAGCGTTTCCAACGCGCGTTTGAAGATGCCGCCATCGGCATCGCCCTCCTGGCCATTGAACCTCTCGGGAAGTACCTTGAGGTCAATCCCACCTTCTGCCGGATGACCGGCTACTCGCGGGAGGAACTGCTCGCCCGTAATTTCCAAAGCATCACGGCCTCTCAAGACATCGACAAAAACCTCGAATATCTGCAAACGCTGATCCAAGGAAGCACTCCCTCGATTCAATTTGAAAAACGGTACCTCCGCAAAGACAGCGGCTCTTTCTGGGCCGGCTTGAACGTATCGCTTGTTCGCGGCGATCGCGAAGCCCCCGAATATTTTATCGTCCAGATCGAAGACATCGACAGCCGCAAACGGGCGGAGGAGGCGCTACAGTTGTACCAATTCTCCATGGAGAATGCGCCGGAAGGGGTGTTCTTTATGACCCGCGACGCCGGCTTCTCTTATGTCAATGAACAGGCCTGCCGCTCCCTTGGCTACACCCGCGATGAACTGATGAGCCTGAAACTGTGGGACATCGATCCCGTCTTTGCGAAAAAAAGCTGGGACGAGATATGGACGCAACCTCAAGAGAATCCAGTCGGCACAATACACATCGAAACCTTTCACCGCCGCAAGGACGGAGTCATTTTTCCTGTGGAGGTTTCGGCAAAGCACCTCTGGCTCGGCAACCATGAGTTTCATGTCGCTTTCGTGCGCGACATCACCGAGCGCCGGCGGGCGGAGGCGGAGGGGGCGCGCCTGCTGCAGGTGCTCGAATCGAGCCTGAATGAGATCTACATCTTCGACGCCGATACGCTGCGCTTTGAGTATGTCAACCACGGCGCGCAGCGCAATCTCGGCTACCCGCTCGAACAATTGCGCGGGATGACGCCGCTCGACCTCAAGCCCGAGTTCACCGAAGCCTCATTCCGCGAAATGATCGGGCCGCTGCTCCGGCCTACAAAAGAAATAGATGTCTTTCACACGGTCCACCGTCGCGCAGACGGGAGTCTTTATCCGGTTGAAGTCCATCTCCAACTGGTCGAGACCGGCGGCCGGCGCGTATTTCTCGCCGTCATTCTCGATATCACCGACCGCAAGCGGGCCGAAGAGGCCTTGCGCCAAAATGAGAACCGGTTGCGAGAGGCCGTCCGTGTTTCCCAGACCGGCATCTTCGACCACGACCACCTCACCGACACTATTTACTGGTCGCCGGAGCAGCGTGAAATCTACGGTTTTGGCCCGGATGAACCGGTGCCCCTGCCCGCGTTTCTCGATCGCGTATACCCGGAGGATCGGGAACGAATCGCGGCGGCCGTCCGACGCGCCCACGACCCGGGGGGAGACGGCCGATTTGACGTGGAACACCGAATCATACGGCGCGACGGCGCCCTCCGGTGGGTAACGACACGCTCGCAGACCTTATTCGAGGGTAAAGACGGCGCGCGCCATCCGGTCCGCACCATCGGCGCCGTACTCGACATCACCGAGCGCAAGGAGGCGGAATCGGCGCTGCAAAGCAGCGAATCCAGGAATCGGGCCCTGCTGGATGGGATCCCGGATATTATTTTTCGAATCAGCCGTGAAGGTCTCTTTCTGGATGCGAATCCAGCCAAGGGCTCCGGACCGTTCGCGTCCCCGATCGAGTTTTTGGGGAAGAACCTCCGGGACCTGATGCCGCCCGATATCTACGAGAAAAAAAAGCATTTTATGCGGGAAGCGTTTGAATCCGGAGAGACGCAGGTCTTTGAATACCAACTCCCGGATAATGGAAATCGGCGCGATTATGAGACGCGGTTCGTCGTGAGCGGGCAGGATGAAGTGATCGCCATCGTGCGCGACATCACCGAACGCCGCCGGGCGGAGGAGGCGCTTCGGGAGTCGAGCCAATTCAACCAGCAGGTCATCACCAATGCCCGGGAAGGCATTATCGTCTACGATCGCGAAATCCGATACCGGATCTGGAACAAGTATATGGAGGAGCAGACCGGCTTGCGGGAGGAGGAGGTCCTGGGAAAGCACCCCACGGATATCTTTCCGCTTCTCAAAGAGCGAGGAAAAATGTTCGTGAAAGAAGAGACGATGGCAGGAATCCAGGCCTCTGCGAAAAGGGCGTTGACCGGCGAGACCTTCACGTACTTTGACGTCCCGTTCCTTCTACCGCAAAGCGGCGCGTCGGGATGGAATTCGGTAAGATACGGTCCGTTCCGTAACGCACAAGGTGAGATTGTCGGGGTCATTGCGACCGTATGGGAGATCACCGAACGCAAGCAGTTGGAGGAACAACTGCGCCATGCCCAGAAACTGGAGGCGGTTGGTCAATTGGCCGGAGGCGTCGCCCATGAATTTAATAATATGCTGACGGCCATCATCGGTAATCTCGATCTGGCCATCGGTCAAATACCCACGGAATCGGATCAGCGTTCCACACTGACCGCGGCGCTGCAGGCCGCACGCCGCGCCGCATTGCTGACGCAACAGTTGCTCACCTTCAGTCATCGAAGCCCCATGGATCCTCAACCCCAGGACCTCGGCCTCATCGCAAAAGATGTCGCACACCTTCTGCGTCAAACCATCGATCGACGGATCCAGGTCACGGTTCAACCCGCCGAAGACCTGTGGACGGTTCTGGCGGACGCCGGCCAGATGCACCAGGTCGTCATGAATCTCTGCGTCAATGCGCGGGACTCCTTGGTCGACTGCATGAATGGAGCGGCCCGCGAACCCGTCCCGACCGGCTGGGAACCCCGCATCATCATTACCGCAGAAAACGTCCGGATCGATGACGCCTATTGCAAACTGCATCTCGACGCCCGGCCGGGAGAATATGTTTGCCTCTCGGTTAACGACAACGGATACGGCATTGATCAAAACATCAGTCATCGTATTTTCGAGCCGTTCTTCACCACCAAAGAGGTCGGACGGGGTACGGGGCTGGGCCTGGCCACGGTTTATGGAATCATGAAACAGCATGAAGGGTGGATCGATCTGTCCAGCGCTAAATATGCGGGAACCGCCTTTAAACTTTACCTCCCTCGCACACACCGCCCGGCGGTTCCGACGCCCCCCAACGTTGCTTCGAGCGAAGGAACCGCTCGCGGAACCGAAACCCTCCTGTTCGTCGATGACGAAGCCCCCATTCGCCGGCTGGGCCAAACGATCCTGGAGCATCACGGGTATACCGTGCTGTTGGCCAAAGACGGCGAGGAGGCGATCGATGTTTTCAGGCGGGAACATGATCGGATCAAGCTGGTCGTGCTGGATCTGACGATGCCCCGCATGTCGGGGCAAGAGGTTCTCAAGCAGCTTCTTCGTCTGGATCCGAGGATGCGGTTTCTGATTTCAAGCGGCCATCATGCTCCCACCGACTCCACCGAACTCCAGAACCTGGGTATGATCCAACTGGTTCCAAAACCCTATAGCCCCCGTGATCTGGCACGCAGCGTGAGGAATCTTCTGGACGCCCCCGTCACTCCACGATACGTTCGCTAAAGACATCCCTCTTGATCACTCCATTCGACGCCTGTATAATGGGATCAAACCTTTGACGAAGGGGGAACGAATGGCCGAGGTAAAGTGTGTTCATTGCGGAATGACCCGTGAGGGAATTACCGGATATGCCTATGGCGGACAGCTCGAAGCCGAGATCAAGTCGAAGATCTGCGGCGTCTGTTGGCAGGAATGGAAGGGAATGTCCATCAAGATCATCAACGAATACCGCTTAGACCTCAACGATCCCCATGCGAATAAGATCCTCATCGAACAAATGAGGGCCTATCTGAACATGCCCAGCGCCGAAGGCCAGCCCAAATAGCCGGCTCACGGAACGGTCTACGAATATCGATCTTCCATCCACGGATCGGCCGTATTTGAGTACCCCCTCACTTCCCAAAAACCCGGACGGTCCTTAGCGAGGAAGACCATTTCCTTGACCCACTTGGCGCTTTTCCAGGCGTAGCGTTTGGGAATGACCATCCGCACCGGCCCCCCGTGCTCGCGGGCCAGCGGCTGACCGTTCCAGCGATGCGCGATCAGGACGTCAGCGTCGTTCAATACCGACAACGGAACGTTGGTGGAGTAACCGTCATGCGAAGTGAAGAGCACGTGCTTTGCCTCGGGTTTCGGCCGGACCACGTCGAGGAGATGTTTGAAGGAAACCCCCTCCCAGCGATTGTCGAAGGTGCTCCAGGTCGTCACGCAATGAAAGTCCGAAACGAGGCTGACCTGCGGCTGGGCCATGAAGTCCTGCCAATCCCATGTCACCGGATTTTCAACTATGCCATGAACATCGAGCGACCATTTTTCAAGCGGCACCTCGGGCTGGATGCCCAGGTCTAAGACCGGGAAACCTTTCACGATATGCTGACCGGGAGGCAGCCTCGGCTTCTCCAGGGATGGCGCGCTCGGATTATGCCGGACTGAAACTCCTTCTTCCCGGGCCTGCGGCGTAAGTCCCCGCTTCTCCCGCGCCCACTCCTCTTTCTTTTTAATTAATCTTTCCTTCGGCTCGCTCATTGCATTTCATTCTAACATCGGTCCTCCACGTGTGCAAGATTGCCCGAGACCAAACGCCTCCAAATGAATCGGTCGTCACGACCTGAGGTGCCTCTCCTTTTCGAACATGCCCGTTTCACCCCAACGGCTCTCAGATCCATCGGATGCGAGGCTTGACAAATGAGTTCTTGACAGAACCGATCTCAATTGATATATTTATTTGTAGTTTCGATATTTCGAAACATATAACTCTCATTGAGGCTGCTTCGATGGAAAAGCATCGCAATGACCTGGAAGATCGCGTGTACCGGCACCACGCCGAGATCTGTTCCACCCTGGCCAACCCAAAACGTCTGAAAATTATCAACATCCTCCGGGAGAAGGAGCTTTCCGCGGGAGAACTGCTTTCGATCCTGAAGATTCCCAAGGCCAATCTCTCCCAGCATATGGCCCTCATGCGGCAAAAAGGCATCGTGTCCGTGCGCCGAGAGGGTAACATGGTTTACTACCGGCTGGCCCGGCCTAAGATCCTCAAGGCGTTTGACCTCATGCGGGAACTACTTTTTGAAGTGTTGGAGGATCAGCAAAGGCTTCTCAAAGAATACGGCAGGCGAAAGAAATGAAGGCGCCCTGGTTGACCCGATTCTCGGTTGAAAAACCCCGGCTGGTCATTGCCCTGACCCTGGCCATCACTCTGGCCTTTCTGACGCAGCTTCCCCGGGCCATCACCGATACCGATCCCAAGAACATGCTGCCCGAAACCTCGCCTGTGCGTGTATCCAACGACGAGGTGGAGCGGTGGTTTGCCCTCCCTAAGGATGTGATCGTCCTGGGGATCGTCAATAATGATGGAGTTTTTAACCGGGAGACGCTGGGACGGATTGCTCAGTTCACGGAGGAAATTTTTAAGATCCCGGGTGTGGTAGTTCGGGATGTGACAAGCCTCACCACGGTGGATAACGTTCGGGTGGAAGAGGGACAGCTTGCGATGAGGCCGGCCGTTGCAGATATCCCACGTACCCCGGAGGCGATGGCGGTCCTTAAGCAGTCCCTCCTTTCGAACCCCCTCTTTATCAACAGACTGCTATCCCCAGACGGGACGACAACGGCAATCTACATCCCCCTGGAACCGGGCGCGAACGCCAAGGTGATCGCGGACCGGATACGGGCAATCCTTCCGAAGGAAACGGGAGGCGAGCGGTATTACCTCGCCGGCGATCCCGTGGCCCGGGATACCTTCGGCATCCAGATGTTCTACCAGATGGCCATCTTCTCTCCCCTCGCCGGGATGGTGATGTTTGTGGTGTTGTGGTGGATGTTCCGGAACCTCACCCTCGTCTTCTCGGTAATGGGTGTGGCAATGGTCAGTATCGTCTGGAGTATGGGGCTACTGATCGGCGTGGGGCTGCCCGTGCATATCATGAGTTCCATGATCCCGGTCTTCCTGATGGCGATCGCCACGGACAGCATCCATATCTTCAATGAGTTCTATTTTCGGTTCCGGGAGGTGCCGGATAAAAAACAGGCGATTCTGGACACGATTCGTGCGGTAGGTCGGCCGGTGCGCTACACCGCGCTGGCCACCGCGGCCGGCTTTGCGGTGCTGGCCTTCATGCATATCATCCCGGTTAAGATCTTCGGCCTCTTCGTGGCCTTCGGGACAGTCGTAATCCGGCTGATGAGCTTCAGCCTGATCCCGGCGGTTCTCACGCTGATCAAGGATGAACGGATACGAGCGGTATCCCGAACTGAAGATGAAACTACCCACTGGGCCTCACGACGGCTTTCCGGATTGGCTTCGGTAGGACTGACACGCAGCCGTCTGCTGATGGCCGGAGGACTGGTGCTCCTCGCCGGTGCCGTTCTTGGAATCGTCCGGATCCATGTAAACAATAATATGGTGGACTGGTTTAAGCCACACAGCGAGATCCGTGTGGCTGATCGAATCATGAATGAAAAGTTAGGCGGAACCTCCCTGGCCTATCTCGTGGGCATCTCGGGGGAAGCGGATTTTTGGAAACGGCCGGAGGCGCTGCGGTATTTGGAGGGCCTTCAGAAGGATCTGGAGGGAATGGCCGTGGTGGGCAAGACCTTCTCGGTGGCCGACTATGTGAAACGGATCAACCGGGTGCTGCACCGGGATGATCCGGCTTATGATCGCATCCCGGATTCTGCGACCGAGATCGCCCAGTATCTGTTTCTGTTCGGCATGGCGGCCAAACCCTCCGATCTGGACAATGTGGTGGACTACCCCTTTGAGAAGATCAACCTCTGGCTCAATCTGAAGACCTGGGACGCCCAGGCGATGCGGGATGTCATCGCCCGTGTTCGTGCCTACACCGCCGAGCATCCCTTGCCCGGCGCAGTGTTTAGGCCCGCAGGGATTGCCTACTTTAACCTGACATGGAACGATGAAGTTCTCTCGGACATGCTCCGGGGATTTATCATCGCACTGTTCCTGGTCTTCGTGATCCTGGTCTTCAATTTTCGGTCGTTGAGATGGGCGCTCGTGGCCTACACCCCGCTCTTGTTCACCATTCTGATGATCTACGGGGCGATCGGTTATATCGGCAAGGATTTTGACATGCCGATCTCGGTCCTCTCGACCCTGTCCCTCGGCATGGCGGTGGATTTCGCCATCCACTTTGTGGGCCGGTTCCAGCAACGTTATGCGAAGGAACCTGATCTTGAGAAGGCCCTTCTCTGGACGGCCGCCCGGCCGGGGAAGGGGATCATGCGGAATGCGGCGCTCTTTGCCGTGGCCTTTTCGGCGATGGCCTTTGCGCCGTTAACCCCCTACATTACCGTCGGCCTGTTCATCGTGAGTATGATGCTGCTGTCGGCGGCCGTGACCCTCGTCGGGATCCCCGCTTTGATTGTGATCTTTCAGGAGGGATTGAACCTTTCTTCAATCAAGGAGAAGACGCCATGAGATCTATCACCAAGTATCGTTTCGGAATCATGCCGACATTGCTGGTCGCTGTTCTTTCTCCGGTTCCTTTGCTCGCGGCCGATGGGGCTGAGATCATCAAAAAATCCCAGGCCGCCTTCTATGAGGCGGGTCAGGACATGAAAGCGCGGGTCAAGATGACCTTGATGGCCCGTGAAGGCCAGCAGCGCTTGCGGGATCTCACGATGCTCCGAAAGAATTATCCGGCCAGCGAGCAGAAATACTTTATGTATTTTCACAGTCCGGCGGATGTGGCCGGGATGACCTTCATGATCTACAAATATCCCAACCGGGATGACGACCGCTGGCTTTTCATCCCGGCGATCAACTTGGTGAACCGGATCGCGGCGCAGGACAGCCGATCCAGTTTCGTGGGGTCGGATTTTACCTACGAGGATGTCTCCGGCCGGGATCTCACCGCCGATGCCCATGCGCTGTTAAGGGAAGAGCCGTTCAACGACCGCAAGGTTTACGTCGTGGAGAGCAAACCTATTGGCCCGGCTGAGTACACCCGTAAACTTTCATGGATCGATCAGGCGAGCTTCCTGCCGCTCAAAGAAGAGTACTACGATGTCCAGGAATCCCTCTACAAAATCTTCACGGCGGAGGAGATTAAAGATGTCCAGGGTTTCGCCACCATAATGAAGCGCACAATGTCCAATGTGAAGACCGGCCATAAGACCGAGGTGGTTTTTGAGCGCATTCAGTACAACGTGGGGCTGGGCGATGATCTCTTCTCCGAACGGTACTTGAGACGACCGCCTGAAAAGTGGATCAAGTAAAAACAGTTGTGTGAGCAGTGAGTTGGCAGCGAATGAAATACTGGACGTCCATATCGTTTATCCTCCTGCTCGTCACGCCGGCGCTTGCGGAGGAGGTTGCACTGCACGGCTTCGTCCAGGGAAATTATGCCGCGCGGATCACCGGAGAAGAACTTTCGGGACCGGAGGGCGGGGATTTTCTTTTAGGCGAGGAGCGGCTTCAGCTCAAACTGGCGGTCTCTTCGCAAGGAGCAGGTTTTTTCCTTAAGACCGACTTCTTTCGGGACGCCGTCTCCCGTACAACTGACACGGATCTGCGGGAGGCGTACCTCGATTATGGCACCGGCGCGCTTGATCTTCGCATCGGACGCCAGATCATCACCTGGGGAGTGGGGGATCTGGTCTTCATCAATGACATCTTCCCGAAGGACTATGCGGCCTTCTTTTCCGGAAGACCACTTGAGTATCTGAAGATTGGTTCGGATGCCATGAAGGTGAATCTCTTCGCTGATCTCATCTCGGCCGAGCTGGTGGTGATCCCCTTTTTTCAGTCGGATAATCTTCCTCCCAGCCAGAGGTTCTTTATGTTTGATCCATTCCCCGGTGTTCAACGCACGACCGAGGAGCCTCGGGCCGAGCTTGGGAACACCGAGTTGGCGCTGAGACTTTATCGGAGCCTTTCCGGCTTTGACGCCGCTGTCTATGCCTATAAGGGCTTTTTAAAAACACCGAGCATGAGGCCTGATGATCCCGTTTCGCCCATCCAAGTCACGCTATTCTTTCCACGGCTGGCCGTGTACGGGGCCAGTGCTCAGGGAAACGCCCTGGGTGGCGTGGTCAGCATAGAGGCCGGCTATTACGATTCCCTAGACGACCGATCCGGGCGCGACCCTGCGATTCCCAATTCCATGGTCAAGTATCTGGCAGGCTATCAGCGGCAGCTCTGGACGGATTTTACCGCCGGTCTCCAGTACTATGGCGAATATCTCATCGACTATGGACCATACCGGGATACACTGCCACTTGGCTTTCCCGCTCAGGACCGGCTGCGGCAGCTTCTGACGGTGCGTCTCACACAGCTTTTCCTCTACCAGACCTTGAGGCTTTCTTTCTTCGCCTTTTACAGCCCGACGGATCAGGATTACTATTTTATTCCCGAGGTGCGATACAGCTTCACGGACGCCTTGTGGGGCGCGGTCGGGGCGAATATCTTCGGGGGAGAGAAGGAGACCACCTTCTTCGGACAACTGGATAAGAACGACAATCTCTATGTCACGATGCGCTACGAATTTTAAGGACCTGGCTTCCAGCTACGACGCCTGGTATCGGACGCCGCTGGGCGCGGCGGCGCATGCATTGGAGTCCGATGCGATCTTCGCCCTGGCCGAGGTCAAGACGGGCGAGCGGGTTCTGGACGTCGGCTGCGGAACAGGGATTTATACCCTTGAGCTGGCTCGAAGGGACGTTCATGTCGTCGGTGTGGACCCCTCGATGGAGATGATCCTGATTGCACGGGAAAAGGTTCGGCAGGCTGGGCTTAAGGGCTACGTCATCTGCGGATCCGCCGAGGCCCTTCCTTTCCGGCCGGAGCGGTTCGATCTGGCATTGGCGGTTACCTCCCTCTGCTTTGTCGGCCGACCGGATCGGGCCGTCGAAGAGATGCACCGGGTCCTAAAATCGGACGGCCGGATTGTCGTCGGAGAGCTCAACCGCTTCAGCCTCTGGGCCTTGCTGAGAAGGCTCAAAGGGCTCTTCATGGATACGATTTACAACCGGGCCCATTTCTGGAGCCGGCGGGAACTGGAGCGGTTACTGCGACAAAGTGGATTTCATCCGAGTGCCATACGCACACTCCTTTACTTTCCACCGGTTCCTTTTCGGACTTTTTTGAAAAGCTATCTCTTCTTTGAGGTGGTGATCAAAAAGATGCTGCCCGGTACGGGCGCGTTCCTGGCCATCAAGGCCGAACGGAGGTAATCATGGCCAGCAAAACGATTCTCATCTTGGGCGGCGGGATCGGCGGACATGTGGCCGCCAATGTCCTGCGCAAACAGATTGCCCGTGATCACCGGGTGATCCTCGTGGATCGAAAACGGGAGTATGTCTTCTCCCCTTCTCTCTTGTGGCTCATGGTGGGCCAAAGGAGGCTGGAGCAAATCTACCGGCCGCTCGATCTTCTTTCGCAAAAGGGGATCGAGGTCATTCAGGCCGAAGTCACAAAGATTGCTCTCGCGACGCGTACGGTGGTGGCCGGCGATCGAAACCTGGCGGGCGATTATCTCATTATCAGCCTGGGGGCCGAACTGGCTCCCGAGACCGTTCCGGGTTTGCGGGAGGGAGCACACATCTTCTACGAACCGTCCGGCGCGGAAAAATTATGGGAGGCGGTTCGGGAATTTTCGGGGGGTCGGGTAGTCTTGTTGATCGCGGCAACGCCGTTTAAATGCCCCGCCGCCCCTTATGAGGCCGCGATGCTCCTTTCGGATTATTTCAGGAAACGGGGAATTCGTGAAGAGGTTGACCTTTCGATCTACACCCCGGAGCCGCTCCCCATGCCCGTTGCCGGGCCGGCCGTCGGAAATGCCGTAAAAGGGATGGTGGAAGCGAAAGGTATCGGCTTTCATTCTCAGATGAAGATTGCATCGGTGGATGCGGCGTTGAAGGAGTTGGTTTTCGAAAACGGTCGACGTGTCGGTTACGATCTTCTGATCGCAATCCCGCCTCACCGGGCGCCGCAGGTGGTCAGAAACTCGGGCCTGCTGGCCGAATCGGGATGGATCCCGGTGGATGCGCACACACTCAAGACCCGATATGAGGGGATCTATGCGATCGGGGACATCACCACGATCATGCTGCCTGTTGGGAAACCACTTCCCAAGGCCGGCGTCTTCGCCCATTATGAAGCCGAGGCCGTTGCAAAGAACATCGCCGCCGAGCTTGAAGGGAATAAACCAACTCATGTCTTCAATGGCCAGGGATACTGCTTCCTGGAGATGGGCGGCAGCCGTGCCGGCTTTGCCGGTGGCAACTTCTACGCCGCGCCGGAACCCCGCATTAAATTGCGAAGGCCGGGCTATCACTGGCACTGGGGAAAGATCCTGTTTGAAAAATGGTGGCTGAGGCATTGGTTTTGAGAAGTTAGATTCCTCCATCGATCTAGACCGGATTTGACATCCCGCTTTTAAACTTCTTATACTGAAAAGATTATGGACCGGACCCAAAAGGTAACCCAATGATATCGATTCAACAGGTCTCAAAACGTTTCGGCGGACGGGTGCTTTTCAAGGAGGCCTCGCTCCGCATCGGCATCGAGGACCGCGTGGCGCTGGTCGGGCCGAACGGGGCCGGAAAGACGACGCTGATCGAGATGATCGCGGGCCGGGTTGCACCCGACGGCGGGACGATCGCGATCAACAAGAAGGCCGTGATCGGCTACCTGACTCAGGAGTTGGAGGCCCATCAGGGCAAAACCGTATTGGAAGAAGTCTTGTCCGGCGGCGCCGATGTTTCCTCCATCGAGCATCATATGCGCCTTTTGGAAGAAGAGATTGCAACGGTTCCGGCCGAGGCGGCCGAGGAACTGCTCGCCCATTACGGTGAACTTCAGTCGAAGTACGAGCACCTCGGCGGTTATTCGCTCGAGGCCCGTGCCCGGGAGATCCTCTTCGGGCTTGGTTTCAAGGAAAAACATCTCTCGCGGCCGATGGAGGAGCTCTCGGGCGGCTGGCGGATGCGGGCCGCCCTCGCGCGATTGCTTCTGTCCGGTCCGGACCTCCTGCTTCTGGACGAGCCGACGAACCATCTCGATCTGGAATCGGTCATCTGGCTGGAGGGATTCCTGGCCGACTACGCCGGCGCCATTCTGCTGATCTCCCACGACCGGAATTTCATGAACCGCCTGGCCAGCCGCGTTGTCGAACTGGACCGACAGCAGCTCATCGCCTACACTGGAAATTACGACCAGTTCGTCATCGCCAAGGCACAGGCACAGGAAATTCTCGAGGCGACCGCCAAGAACCAGCAGAAAAAAATCGACCAGACCCAGGCCTTCATCGACCGTTTCCGGTATCAGGCCACGAAGGCCCGACAGGTCCAGAGCCGGATCAAGATGTTGGATAAGATGGACAAGGTCGAGACGGCCCCGGAGCAAAAACGCGTCCGGTTCTCATTTCCGGAACCTCCGCGAAGCGGAGAGTCGGTGATCCGATTGATCGACGTGGACAAATCCTACGACGGGAACCCGATCTACCGCGGGTTGAACGTTGAACTGCGCCGCGGAGAGCGCATCGCCCTGGTCGGCCCGAACGGGGCCGGAAAATCCACGCTGCTTAAACTCCTGGCCGGCGTTCTTCCATTTGAAAAGGGGGAGCGCCGATTGGGTCACAACGTCACCCTGGCCTACTATGCGCAGCATCAGCTCGAACTTTTGAGCCCGGACAACACCGTTCTGGATGAAATCACCGACGCCGCGCCGCTGGAAGAGCAGTCTTTTCTCCGCGCGATCCTGGGACGATTCCTGTTTTCCGGCGACGATGCGAAGAAGAAAGTGGCCGTCCTCTCCGGCGGGGAGAAAAGCCGTCTGGCGTTGGCCAAGATGCTGATCCGTCCGGCGAATCTTCTCTTGATGGATGAACCGACGAACCATCTGGACATTCCGTCCCGCGACGTCCTGGAAGAGGCCCTCGGCGGCTATTCCGGGACGATTTGCTTCATCACGCACGACCGGCATTTTATCCGGTCGGTCGCAAACAAGATCATCGATGTTCGAAACGGCGAAGCGACGCCCTATGTAGGAGATTACGACTACTATCTCTATAAAAAAGGGATGGCGGTCGGGGCGGAATTGAAACCCGCGCAGACGGAAGGAACGTCTCCATTGAGCGGTACGAATCAACAGGCCGCCGTCTCAAAATCCCCACCCGCAAAGCCGCGAAAGACAAAGGAACAGAAACGGGTCGAGGCCGAGGCGCGAAATCGATTGTACCGGGAAAAAAATCCGTTGAAGGAGAAGCTGTCCCGGATCGAGTCGGAGATCGCGGAGGCCGAAAAGGTCTTCCAAAATCTTACGGCCGCTTTGGCCGATCCGGAATTGTACCGGGACAAGAAACGATTTTTTGAAACGGTGGACGCCCATGCGCGGGCGCAACGGAAAGTTGAGGAGTTAACGGCCGAGTGGGAACAACTGTCGGCCGAGGCCGAAAAATCTTCTACAACCTTCTAAACAACGCGACCAAATCGCTGAAGCCGGATGCTTTCAGACGGCCTTCCGTCATCAGCCGGGAGGCCTCTGCCTTGATCGCCGCTCGTTTCGGATCTTTTGATCCCAGCCGGTGATGCCCGGCTGCGATCCGGAGCGCTTCGTTGAAATCTTTCTCAAGTTTGTCCTTCACGATCGCGTTTTTTTCAAGCCGCGGTAGAAGCGAAGACCATATCTGCCGGAGCTGTTCGGAAAACTGATCCGGCGTGAATTGCTCCACCGCCTTCTCACCGGCGGCCGGTTGAAGCGACTTCCATAACAAGGTATAGAACCGCGTGAGCTCCGCGGCCAGTTCCAAAAAGATTTTTTCTTTGCCCATCGGGTCCATCAACAGACGGTCTCGATCGCCTCGACGATGGCCTTCGCGGTGAGGCCGTATCGCTCGAACAACTGGGCCGGCGTTCCCGACTCGGCATACGTGTTCTTGAGTCCCACAAACTCCATCGGAACGGGATGATTCTGGACGACCACCTGGGCGACCCGGCTGCCCAGACCGCCGTCAATCAGGTGTTCTTCCGCCGTGACGATCGCG
>JACQBZ010000032.1 GCA_016194285.1 Nitrospirota bacterium
AAAGGATGAGTATCAGTCCAGCGACAAGAATCCGTACGATAACTATCCCATGATCGTTCTCGTGAATGAAGGGAGTGCCAGCGCTTCCGAGATTGTGTCGGGTGCGTTGCAGGATTGGGGTCGCGCCATCATCCTCGGAACCCCGACGTTTGGAAAAGGCTCCGTCCAGACCATCCTCCAGTTGTCCGACGGCTCCGGTCTGCGATTGACCACCGCCAAATATTACACGCCGAAAGGACGCTCGATACAGAACGTGGGGATTACACCGGATATCGTCGTCAAACCTTTGCCGGTCAAAGGTTCAGCACAAGCCCCTCCCGTGTTGCGTGAAAAAGACCTGGAAAGACATCTGAAAAACGAGGGGGTGGAACCTCGTCCCGGGAAGGAAATAAAACAAGAGCCTGCACCGCCGTCAAGCGAGGCGGCGCCCGAACCGGAGGATATTCAACTTCAAAAGGCCATCGATCTTCTGAAGACATGGGAAATATTTAAAGACATCAAGCCGCTACAAGCCGCGAGTTGATTTTTTTAAAAAAAGACTTGACACTAAAATCTCCATGGTGTAAATTGGCACTCACCGATTATGAGTGCTAATTTATCATTGACAAAGAAAGGGGGAATGAATCATGGCTGTACAAGCGACGCAAAAGAAGGGGGAGGTTTCAATGAAATTTAAGCCGCTCAAGGACCGCGTGTTCGTGAGCTATTCGGAAGAGATGGAAAAAACTCCGGGAGGGATCTACATCCCCGAAGCCGCCAAGGAAAAACCGCAGAAGGGTAAAATCGAAGCGGTGGGCAGCGAGGTCAAGAGTTTAAAAATCGGCGATGTCATTTTATTTGACAAGTATTCCGGAAGCAAGATCAACATGGACGGGACGGATTACCTCATCGTCAAGGAAGAAGATATCCTGGGTATTTTTGAGAAGTAAGAACGGTTCAATATTATTAACCGATCCATTGAACGGAGCCCGAATCGTTCCGTTCGGCAAATCAGGAAAGAGGAGATGATATGGCAAAGCAGATGTTGTTTAGCGAGTCCGCCCGCGGGGCCGTTCTTCGAGGCGTCAACCAATTAACGGAAGCGGTCAAGGCCACGCTGGGACCGAAGGGAAGAAATGCGATGATCGACAAGAAATTCGGTGCGCCGACCATCACCAAAGACGGCGTCACCGTGGCCAAAGAGATCGAGCTCAAAGATCCGTATGAGAACATGGGGGCGCAGCTCGTCAAGGAAGTGGCCAGCAAGACCAGCGATGCGGCCGGAGACGGAACGACGACCGCGACGGTGCTGGCCTGGTCGATCTTCAAAGAGGGTGTGAAGAGCGTATCGGCCGGTGCCAATTCCATGGAACTGAAGCGGGGCATCGATCGGGCGGTCGACGTGGTCATCGACGAGTTGAAGAAATTGTCCAGACCCTGTCAGACCAAGAAAGAGATTGCACAGATCGGCACCATTTCGGCCAACAGCGACAAAGCCATTGGCGAGCTGATTGCCGAGGCCATGGAAAAAGTCGGCAAGGATGGCGTCATTACGGTTGAGGAGGCCAAGAGCATGACCACGACGCTGGATGTGGTCGAGGGAATGCAGTTCGACCGTGGATACCTTTCGCCCTACTTCGTCACCGATCCGGAACGGATGGAATGCACGTTGGAGGATCCATTCTTCCTGATCCATGAAAAGAAAATCAGCGCCATGAAAGATCTGCTTCCCATTCTGGAACAGATTGCACGGATGGGAAAGCCGTTCGTGATCATTGCCGAGGAACTGGAAGGAGAGGCCCTGGCCACGCTCGTGGTGAACAAACTCCGCGGAACGCTTCATTGCGCGGCCGTGAAGGCCCCGGGATTCGGCGATCGGCGGAAGGAGATGTTGGAAGACATCGCCGTCCTGACCGGTGGGCAGGTCATCTCGGAAGATCTCGGTTTGAAGCTTGAGAACGTGAAGGTCACGGATCTCGGCCGGGCCAAACGGGTCAACATTGATAAGGACAACACGACGATCATCGAAGGGGCCGGGGATCAGGCCAAGATTCAGGGTCGGGTGAAGCAGATCAAGGCCCGGATCGAGGAGACCACCTCGGATTATGATCGCGAGAAGCTCCAGGAACGGTTGGCCAAGATTGTCGGCGGTGTGGCCGTGATCAATGTGGGTGCGGCGACCGAGACGGAGATGAAGGAGAAGAAGGCCCGCGTTGAGGACGCCCTTCACGCGACGAAGGCCGCGGTGGAGGAAGGGATCGTTCCGGGCGGCGGCGTGGCGCTTCTCCGTTGTATCCCGGTTCTGGAGAAACTCAAGCTCGAGGGAGATCAACAGGTCGGTGTGTCGATCGTCAAACGCGCCCTGGAGGAGCCCATTCGGCAGATCGTGATCAATGCGGGTTTTGAAGGCTCGGTGGTGGTGGAGCGGACCCGTAAGGAGAAAACCAACGTCGGTTTTGACGCCATCAGCGAGACCTATGTGGATATGGTCGAGACCGGCATTATTGATCCGACCAAGGTCACCCGTACGGCCCTGCAGAATGCGGCGAGTGTGGCCGCACTGATGTTGACCACCGAGGTGATGGTGGCCGAGCTGCCGGAAGATAAGAAAACGTCTTCTATGCCCGGCGGTGGCGGAATGGAAGGGATGTACTAAAAGCGGTTGGTTGGAGATGAAGGCCCCCGCCGCGTCAAACGGCGGGGGCTTTTTTCTTGGCACGGTTTCTTGAAGATCAATGATGAATTGACACCGCGTGGAAAGTGGTATAAAATTTTCTCATTTCACAGAGCACGATGGAAAGGGGAGATTCATGGCAAAACCGCTGAAGGTGGATTCGCAGAGCTGGGATCAGGAAGTGTTAAAGGGCACAGGGTTGACCCTGGTTGATTTTTGGGCCGTGTGGTGCGGACCGTGCCAGATCATCGCTCCCGTTGTGGATGAACTGGCTCAGGAATACGAGGGTCGGCTGCGCGTGTTCAAGCTCAATACGGATGAAAATCCGGACGTGGCCAGCCGGTACCAAATTATGGGTATTCCGACCCTTCTCTTCTTTAAGGATGGAAAACCGATCGATAAAGTTGTGGGTGCGGCGGCAAAAAAGCAGTTCAAGGACAAGATTGAGTCGCATTTGGCGGTGAAGTAAACGGGGCGTCCGCATCATTGCCCTTTCGAGAGTTCCATGCTGCGCGAACTGCGCATTCAAAATTTCGCCATTATTGATCGTCTCGAAGTTCGGTTTCATGAACAGCTCAACGTCCTGACCGGGGAAACCGGGTCGGGAAAGTCCATCGTGGTGGATGCCGTGGATCTCCTGTTAGGCGGTCGCGCTTCCTCCGAGCAAATCCGCACCGATTGCGATGAGGCCGTCCTGGAGGCGGCCTTTGAAGTTTCAAGAGAAGGCCCGATCGCGGCGCAGCTCCAGGAGATGGATCTTTCGGATGAAACGGGTGACGATCTGATTATCCGCCGCGTCGTCGGCCGTTCCGGGAAAAGCCGGGCCCAGGTCAATGGCCGCCTCGTTTCCATCGGGCAACTCCAGCCGTTGGGCAATTTGCTGGTGGATATTCACGGTCAGCATGAACACCAATCGCTTCTCAAGCCGGAGCAGCAGCTGTATCTTCTCGATGCGTTCGGCAAGCTGCTCCATCATCGCGAGGAATTTCATCGCCAGTACCTCGCCTTTCGAAAAATTCAATCGGACCTCTCGGAGTTGGGAAACAGGGAAAGAGACCGTTCCCGGCGCGAGGACTTCCTAAGATTCCAAATTCAAGAAATTGAAACGGCGCAACTTTCTCCGGGTGAGGATGCCCGTCTGGAGCAGGAGCGCAACATTCTGGCCAACGCCGAACGGCTGGCGGTGTTGGCGGAGGAGGCCTATCAGCACCTCTATGCGGCGGACGGCGCGATCCTGAGCCAGCTCGCGCGGGTCGAGTCCTCGGTGGATGAGCTGGCCTGGACGGATGAACGGATGAAAGATGTTTCGACGACCTGTTCCGAGGCCTCGGCCCAGCTCCGGGAAGTCGCGGGACGATTACGGGATTACAAAGAGGGGATTGAATACGATCCGAAGCGTCTGGAGCAGGTTGAAGAACGGCTGCATTGGATCGCCTCCCTCAAAAAGAAATATGCCCCGACCCTCGAAGGGATTTTGGACTTCCTTCGAAAAGCGAAGGAAGAACTATCCGCTCTTTCCACGCACGATGAACGTCTCAAGTCCCTGGGGGGCGCGTTGGAAGCGGCGCGTGCAAAATGTGCCGATCTCGCCAAACAGCTGACCCAGGAACGGTCTCGTGCGGCGCGCTTGCTTGAGAAAAAAGTCGAACATGAACTGGCCCAGTTGAAAATGGGCAAAACAAAATTTAAGATCCGGATCGAATCTCGGCATGGAACAGAAGATCTTGAACCCACCGGAGCGGAAGCGATTGAGTTTCTTGTGTCGCCCAACCCGGGGGAGGAACTCAAACCGTTGGCTCGGATTGCATCGGGGGGGGAATTATCCAGGATGATGCTGTCTTTAAAATCCATTCTCGCGGCCGTCGATCGTGTGCCGACCTTGATCTTTGATGAGGTGGACGCCGGGATCGGAGGAGGCGTGGCCGAAGTTGTGGGTCAGCGCTTAAAAGAGCTGGCCCGACACCGTCAGGTTTTGTGCATCACGCACCTTCCCCAGATCGCCAGCCAAGCCGCCCTCCACTTCACGGTCGAGAAGTTGTTATCCAACGGTCGTACGGTCACGAAGATCAAGCGGTTGGAGAAGGAAGACCGCGTTGAGGAGATCGCGAGGATGCTCGGCGGGCGTGAGCTGACCCCGACGGCCTTTCAACACGCACGGGAGATGCTGGACCTCGCGGCGCATTGATGGAATCTATGGCGGTGGTTTTCCGAGCGCCTAAAACCCTCGGATCGTCATCATCACCACAATCGCCGAGCAAAGAATATAGAACGGCAGGAACTTCGGGGGTGTGACGAAGACTCGTTCGATCAAGAGATAGCCGAGTACAAGACAAACCATCAAAATGGTTGCTGAGTTACCCATCCGGATTCCTTTCAGAAAGTTAAGAACATCACTCATGAGCCATGGGTTCGGTTCCGAGAAGTTGAAAACGTTTGGGGAGAATATCTTCCCCCTTTTCCTCGATAATTTGGAGAAGGAGTTGGACTAAATAAGGATCAAACTGCACACCGGCGTATCGCTTCAGTTCGGCCACGATCTCATTCAGCGGGAGGGCCTTGCGGTACGGCCGGTCCGTCACCATCGCGTCAAAGCTCTCCGCGGTGGATACAATCCTTGTCAGAAGGGGAATCGCTTCTCCTTTCAAACCGTCCGGGTAACCGCTTCCGTCATAGAATTCGTGGTGGTGACGGATAATGGAGGTCACCCGGTGCGAGAGGCCGATGGGGGTGACCAGTTCCACCCCGATCTCGGGGTGCTGACGCATCAGGAGCAGTTCCTCCCTTGTGAAGGAACCCTCCTTATAAATGATTTTCGTATCCACTCCCAGTTTGCCGATGTCGTGAAGGTAAGCGCCGACCTGAAGGTCGCGCAGCTCCGCTTGACTCAGTTCCAGTTTTTGGGCCAGCAGGTTGGAATAGTAATTGACACGGCTCGAGTGGCCATGGGTAAAGGGATCCTTGCCTTCGAGGGTTTCCGACAGGACCCTTACAAATTCAAGGTGGTTCCCGGACGGGATCGGTCCCCCGGGTTCCTTGATCCGATCGAACACGTCTTTCAGCGATTCCAGAAAATCAGGTTTATCGGCAATCGAATGGCGCACTTCTTCGATCGTGTTGTCGTAGCCGACCAATCTGCCCAATTCGCTGAGGAAGTTCGTGAGGTGATCCCGCCGCTTTTTTTGGGCCAGAATCCGGTTGATGACGGAAATAATCTCGGTGACATTGAACGGTTTCAAAAGATAATCGGCGGCTCCCTGGCGTATGGCATCCACGGCCGTTTTCAAGCTGCCGTAGCCGGTCAGGATCACCACTTCCACTTGGCTCATCTCCTGCTTGATCTCGCGGAGGATGTCCGTTCCTTGCAGCCCCGGCATCTTGAGATCCAGAATCACCAGATCCACATTCGTTTTGCGCAACATCTCCAAGGCCTGGTGCCCATTTTCGGCGTTGTAAACCCCATAGAACGGCTTCAGGATCATGTTCAACGCTTCACGCGGGCCTGCTTCATCGTCAACGATCAAGATACTATATCGCGATTCCATCGGAGCCTCCACGGGTGGTACGGCAGCATTTAGCATTCAGCAGGGTTGAGTTCAGCGTATCTAATGTACTTAATAAGCAACTCTTATGCCGGGAAAATGAGTTTGGGTTCATTCGGTGAGGTCGGGAAACTACAGGGTTTTCCAAGGGAAACGCGGGTCGTTCATTTGGGTTTTTTTATGGCCCTGTCGCAGCGCAACTTCCGGTGTACATAATTGATCCAACGTTTTTGATCCTAGAAATAAAAATCAAGAAATCAATATGATAAACGAGATCGGTTCACTGTTCAATTATGTGCATTCCGTCTATTATTGTGTGTTGAATCCGCATAGCGAGCGCAATCCCCGGCTGTAAGGCCGGGGTTCTTCAATGGATGGACCTTAACCCGTTTTCTCATGGTGGGAAGCGGTCTTTGCCGAAGAAAGCAAAGTAGAACCGGGGGGAGTGATTCCCAGGGCATCCATTTTGTATTTTAAAACTCTCCGCGTGATTCCCAGAAGGCGGGCGGTCCGGGTCTGGATGTAATTGGCTTTTCGGAGGGCCGACTCGATGATTTCACGCTCAAACGATTTGACGGCGTCTGACAGCGAGACCTGACCGCCCACGGCTTTGTCTTTCAGCGTGTTGGTCCTCCGTCGTGTTTGAATCTGCATGGGCAGATCGCCCGGCCCGATGGTTGGGCCGCCGGAAAGCGTAACGGCTTGCTCGATGACATTTTCAAGTTCCCGTACGTTCCCGGGCCAGTCATATCGCATCAAGTAGATCAGCGCTTCCTTGTTCAGCGTTTTCGCGGTTCGTCCATCGTCATTCGCTTTCTTGGCCAGGAAATGAAGGGCCAGAGGCGGAATGTCTTCCTTCCGCTCGCGCAGGGGAGGCAGATGAATGGGCAGGACATTGATCCGGTAATAGAGGTCTTCGCGAAAGACCTTGCGGTGAATGGCTTCTTCCAGATCTTTGTTCGTCGCCGTGATCAGGCGCACATCCACTTCGATGGTCTGTGTTCCGCCGACTCGAACAAACTCCTTCGACTGAAGCACGCGGAGCAACTTGGCCTGAGTCGCCGGACTGAGCTCGGCGATCTCGTCCAGAAACAGCGTTCCACCGTTGGCCGCTTCAAACTGGCCCAGCTTTCGGGACGAGGCGTTCGTGAAGGCGCCCTTTTCATGGCCGAACAACTCGCTCTCGATCAAGCTATCGGGAATGGAGGCGCAGTTCAGGGCCACGAACGGCTTATCGCGCCGAGCGCTGTTGTAGTGAAGCGCACGCGCCACCATTTCTTTTCCCGTACCGCTCTCTCCGGTGATGAGGACCGTGGTCTTGGTATCCGCCACCTGTTCGATTTTCAGAAAAACCTCCCGCAGGGCCCGGCTCTTACCGACAAGATTGTCGAAATGGTATTTCTTATTCACTTCCGACCGGAGATAGTGTACCTCGCGTTCCAGTTCGTAAGCGGTAATGGCCTTATCAATGGTCAATCGGAGCTCTTCGATATCGAAAGGCTTGTTGAGGTAGTCCGTCGCCCCCATTTTCATCGCTTCGACGGCCGTTTTCACCATCCGGGTTGCGGTAAGCATGATAATGGGGAGAGAGGGTTCGACTTCTCGAAACCGCTTTAATAGCGTCAGGCCGTCCAGGCCTGAAAGAACGATGTCCAAGAGGATCAAGTGGATCTGGTTGCGGTGGAAAAGCTTGAGAGCCTCTTCCCCGTCGGCGGCCCAAACGAAACGATAGGCCGGTTTTAGCGCGATCTTGAGGGATTCGGCAATGCCGGGTTCATCGTCCACGATCAGGATGGTTTTCATTCCACTTCCTTGAGTGAAGACTCGATCAATTTCATTAATTTTACAACCTTTTCGCGTTTCTGACAAGGAACCGAAAAGGCCCAATCCGGGGGTGGTTTTTAAACGTCGGGCCACTTTTTTGGGGAGGGTCGAGACTTCAGCGGTTGGGTCGAAGGGTGTCTGTGCCGAGGCTGGAAATGAATACAACGGTTACATTGTCCTCGCCGCCTTTCTCGTTGGCCAAATCGATTAAACGTTGGCAGACGATCTGGGGTTCTTTGAGGAAGTCGAGACTGGTTGTCCGTAGTTCTTCATCGGTCAAAAGGTTGCTCAGGCCGTCCGAACACAAGAGGAGCGCGTCGCCTTCCCTGAGCGGAACGGATTTGACGTCCACCTCGACCTTCAACCCGCTGCCGAGCGCCCGCGTGATCACGTGTTTGAGCGGGTGCTGATTGGCCTCTTCGATTTTGAGCAGTCCTTGATGGATGTAGTCGTTAATCAGCGAATGATCCTCCGTCAGCCGATCGATCTTGCCGTCCCGAAAGAGATACGCCCGGCTGTCACCGACATGCCCGACATAGGCGGTGCCTTGGTCGATCAGAATGGCGACCATGGTCGTTCCCATCCCGTTCAGTTTCGAATTGGATCGGCTGGCCTGAAAGATCTTTTCATTGGCCAGCTTTCCGGCCGCGACCAGGCGTCGGATCGGGACGGGGAGGTTTCGGTCCATGTCGGCCGGCCAGGTCACCTCGGACGCTTGGACACTCGTCCGCATGAAATCGTGCATGGTGTCAACCGCCATATGACTGGCGATCTCGCCTGCGGCATGGCCGCCCATGCCGTCGGCCACAACGAAGAATTGGAGATCCGGAAAAACGGCCCAGGCGTCTTCGTTGGATGAACGGACGCGTCCGACGTCCGATTGGCCGTAAGATTTGATCTGCATCGCCACGCACCCTTATAGCATATTTTAAAAGCCGGATCAATTCCGGTTTCTATCGTAGGGGCTTGCGTCGCCCCCTCCACACATCGGCTGCAAACCGCCGAGTGCAGGCCGGCTGAGCCGGATGGAGCCTCCCCCTCTCGCTCGCCTTGCTCGCTGGTATGCACGGACTCGCGTCGCCGGTTTAATGATATTCCCGGACGCCCTTCGGCCTCCAGGCGGGAGAGATCACGGCTTTGTGGGGATGGCCCGCGATCAGCGTGCCCCAGCGGACCGTCCACTCACCGTAGCGGTCGTTGATTCCATCCATCGTGGCGAGCAGTCGGTTGCGCCGTTGATCCGTTTCAAACAGCGGAAGCTGGCCCGTGTCTGGGATCAATCCGGACAGGCTTACACCGATCAACCGGACCGCCTGTTCCAACCGGACGGTTCCAAGAATCCGACGCGCCGCCAGATAAATCTCCATCCCATCGTTCAGAAACGATTGAAGCCGCCGCTGCCGGCTGAACGTTTGAAAGTCGGCGTATCGAAGCGTCAGCGTCACGACGTTTCCCCCGTAACGGTTCCGTCGCGCGCGCCGTCCGACCATCTCGGACAGCTCGATCAGGGGATGTTCGATCTCGTCCGGGCGACGGACATCGCGTGCCAGGGTCATGCTATGGCCGATCGACTTGGCTTCCGGTTCTTCCCCGGTCGGAACGACCGGACGGTCGTCCTGCCCTCGACCCATGGCCTTCAGAGAATGGCCGATGATCCCGAACCGGCCGATCAACCGTTCTACCGGCGTCCTTCCCATCTGGCCGCAGGTCCGGATGTCCATATCGGCCAAGGCCCGTTCCAGATTGGGGCCGATTCCGCATAACTCCTTCACGGGGAGGTCTTCGAGCAGCATCGGCACGTCCTGCGGTTCAATCCGGACCAACCCGTCCGGTTTCTTCAGGCCGCTTCCCAGTTTGGCCAGGATCTTGTTGGGGGCGATTCCCACCGAGGCCGTGAGCTGCATTTCCCGGCGGATCCGATGTTTGACCGCCGATGCGATGGCTTCGCCGCCTCCAAAGAGGGTTAAAGAACCGGTGATATCCAGAAAGGCTTCGTCCACCGAGAAGACCTCCACGAGCGGGGTGTAATCCTGATAGATCGTCAAGAGCCGCCGGCTGACATCGGTGTAGCGTTCATGATCGCTCGGCACCACGATCAGCCCCGGACAGAGCCCCCGCGCCTCGGGAAGCGTCATGCCGGTCTTGACGCCGTAGGCCCGCGCCTCGTACGAGGCCGTCAGCACGACGGTGCGGGCATTGGCGCCGCAGACCGCGATCGGTTTACCGCGGAGGGCGGGGTTGACGCGTTGCTCGACCGAGGCGAAAAAGGCGTCCATGTCGATATGCAGAATGGTGGGGGGCATATAATTATTAGGGGCTCACGTCGTCCCCTTCACCGCCTTTGGATTTATGACAGTAAACGCAGGAAGCCATCCAGCACCCAAGATCTGCCGACCCGGAACCCGTGCAGTCTACTTCAATCCGGTTTCCGGGTAAAATCGGACTGCGGTGACCAGAGGTCAAGCTGCACGGGCTTGATCCGGAGCGGTGCCGGCGTCAGCGGCCGGCCGTGAAGCAGCAGGTACGGCGCGGCGCGTTTGAGAACGACGCCCAGTCGGGTCAACTGCCGAGGATCGGCGATGATCGCCGATCGGCGCAGCTCCGCGATCCGTTTGGCCGAGATCGGACCGATGCCCGGCACGCGCAGGAGCTTCTCATAATCGGCCCGCATGATCTCCAGCGGGAAAAACTCGGGATGGCCCATGGCCCAGGCCATCTTCGGGTCGAGGGCCATGGGCAGATGACCGTGATCGTCGAACACCAGCTCCGAGATGGAAAAACCGTAAAACCGCATCAGCCAGTCGGCCTGATACAGCCGGTGCTGCCGGAGAAGGGGAGCGGGCG
>JACQBZ010000034.1 GCA_016194285.1 Nitrospirota bacterium
CGGGCTGTTGTAATGGATCGCCCGCGCGATCAATTCCTTGCCGGTCCCCGACTCCCCCCGCAGCAGGACGGTGGCCTTCGATTTACAGACCTGGAGGACCGACCGGAACACCTCGTCCATGACCTTGCTCTGGCCGACGATATTTCCGATCCGGTAACGGTTCTTCAGTTCGCTCTGAAGCTGAATGTTCTGTTCCAGAAGTTCGCGTTTTTCGCGCGAAACGGTTTGCTGAAGCTTGACGGCCTGTCCGATCAAGGAACCCACCACGGTCAGGACACGGACATCGTCGTTAAAATCGGGCGATCCGTTCTTAAAGAGCCGGTCCACGCTCAAGACTCCGATCGTCTCGCCGTGAGTCTTCACGGGCATGCAGAGAAACGCGATTCGCTCTTTTGTAAGATCGCCGCGCGAGCGGGTTCGATTGAGAAAGAGCGGTTCCCGTCCCACGTCCGGGACGATCATCGGCTCGCCTTTCTCAAAAACGCGCCCGGTCACCCCTTCGCCGATTTTGAATCGGCCGCGGGCGATCTCCTCCGCCGTGAGGCCGTGCGCGGTTTCGATCACCAACTCGCCCGTTTCGGGATCGAGCAAGGTCAGGGTGCCGCGACGCATATCGAGGATGGAGGCCAGAATTTCAAGAATCTTGCGTGAGGTTTCCTTCAGGTCCAGCGAGGAGGCCAGCGCTCGGCTGATCTCATAGAGAGCGGTCAGTTCCGCGATCTTGCGGGGGGTGGCTTGAGTGTTCATCCCATTCCGCCGTTCACATCGAGACGGCGGCCTCGCCGCGCTCCTGAGTCCGGATGCGGACGCCCTCCTCCACGGGGAGCACGAAAATCTTCCCGTCCCCCGTCCGTCCGGTCGATGCCGAATGCATCAGGACCTCGACGACGCGCGAGGCGTCCTTGT
Source organism: Nitrospirota bacterium (assembly GCA_016194285.1). Classification (GTDB taxonomy): domain Bacteria; phylum Nitrospirota; class Nitrospiria; order JACQBZ01; family JACQBZ01; genus JACQBZ01. The sequence continues at coordinate 907 of JACQBZ010000034.1, forward strand.
CCGGAATGAACACTTCGATCTTCATCTTCGGGACGAAGTCCAGCGTATACTCCGCGCCCTGATACAACTCGATGTGGCCGCGCTGGCGACCGAAACCCCGGACTTCCATGATCGTCATCCCCTGAATGCCGATCCGGGTCAGGGCCTCCTTCACCTCACCGATTTTTTCCGAACGAATATAAGCCTCGATCTTTTTCAACGCGAATCCTCCCGAAATTAAAAAGGCGTCTTCTTGAAGATCTTAAGAAGACGCCTTCGTCATGAACACATCGTTGTGTCTTGTTTTTTATATCACAGCGATCGAAGCGCAGTCAAGAAGATTATGGTGTATGGCGACCCAGGAGTCGTGCGCCTAGAACAACAGACCGAGGCGGATCAGGATGTTGTTGTAATCGCCGGTGCCGATCTCGGCATTGATTCGGAAAATTTTTCGATCGGAAAAATCCATCCCGATCATTCCTCCAATGGAATTGTCCTGTTTGGCCTTGCTCGAGGGCTGGTTTTCAGGGGCGAGCTTATCGTTTCGGTTTGAAATCCTCACGCCCGCGTAGAACCGAAGATCCGGTTCGGGGTCCCGGATCAGATCTTTTGATCCGACAAACAACCGGGCCTCCGTCTCGGTCCACTTGTCCTCCATCGTGACCGACGAATTGTTCTGATCGAATTTCGAGACCTTCCCGAACTGATACTGCGCCGACAGGCCTGCAAAATTGCCGCCCTGCAATGGAACGGAGCTCTGAAAACCGATTCCAAAGAACGGACGTGTCTGACTGTCCAGGTCGGCTTCCTCGAACGTGATATTCCCCAGGCCGACCTTTGCATATAGATCCAGAGAATCCGACATACCGTAGGTCAATTGAACCGCCTGCCGCGTCACCCGCTCGCGCTCCTTCTGCCCGTCCACCTTCATGTCCCAGCTGGAGAGTTCCCCTATGAGATCGACGCCCAGATGTCCTTTTCCCGTTACCAGCGGTGCGTTCTCGGCCCAGGCGATGCTCCCGCTTAAGAACAGTCCAAAAATCACACCAATGATCCGGCGTCCTACCAGGCTCATGGGCCTCTCGTCCTCGGAAATGGAGGTTATTTATGCCGCTTCGGTATCGGCCGGGCGGTCTTCATTCGCCGGACGATGCCTTTCTTGATAAGACCTTTTACGGTCTCGCCGATCACGGCCGGATTCTGAACGACGGTGACTCCGGCCGCTTCCAGCGTCTCGATCTTCTGGGCCGCGGTTCCCTTTCCACCCGAAATAATCGCGCCGGCATGACCCATCCGACGACCGGGCGGGGCCGTCACACCCGCGATAAACCCGACCACCGGTTTCGTGCCGTCGGCCTTGATATACTCGGCCGCGCGTTCCTCGGCATCGCCGCCGATCTCGCCGATCATCACGATCACCTCGGTGTTCTTGTCTTTTTGAAACAACTCCAGGACATCCACGAAATTTGTCCCGTTGACCGGATCGCCGCCGATCCCGACGCAGGTGGACTGACCCAGTCCCAGGCCGGTCAACTGCCAGACGGCCTCATAGGTCAGGGTACCGCTGCGCGAGACCACGCCCACCCCGCCTTTTTTGTGGATGAAACCCGGCATGATACCGATTTTACATTCTTCCGGGGTGATGATTCCGGGGCAGTTGGGACCGATCAGGCGGACCGAATGGTTCGCCACGCCCCGAGCCGGTTTCCCGTTGATGAAGCGCCTTGCGCGGATCATATCGGACAAAGGGATGCCTTCCGTGATGCAGACGATGAGGCCGATTCCCGCATCGGCCGCTTCCATGATGGCATCCGCCGCAAAGGCCGGCGGCACGAAAATCATTGAGACGTCGGGTTCCGTCGCCTCGACCGCTTCGAACACGGTATTGAAAACCGGGACGCCTTCGAACATCGTTCCCCCTTTTCCCGGAGTAACGCCGCCCACAAGTTTCGTTCCGTACTCCCGGCAGGCCGCGGCATGAAACGAGCCCTCCTTGCCCGTGATTCCCTGAACGATCACCTTCGTATTTCTATCGACCAAAATGCTCATACACTCTCACCTATTTTAGGGGCTCACGTCGCCCCCTCCACCAGCGAAGCCGGATGGAGCCTCCCCCTCTCGCTCGCCGTGCTCGCTGGTAGGTCTATTTCGTTTTTTCAACCGGCTTCGGTCCCAGCTGCACGACGCCGCCCCGTTGGGCGACCCAAACATTTCCATCCGGGTCCGTTGCGACCGCATAAACATCATCGCCGACCAGGCCGTCCGCGCGGGTATAACTTTTCCATCCGGTCCCGTCAAAACGGGACAAGCCGTGATTGGTCCCGGCCCAGATTGTACCCGAACCGTCGCGTTCGAGGGCGTATACGATGTTTCCGGCCAATCCCTGCTTGGTGGTGTAATTCGTCCAGCTCTTTCCGTCGAAGCGGCTGACTCCTCCCCCCCAGGTCCCGAACCACTTGTTCCCGCGCGGATCGATCAAGATGGCAAAGATATAATTTTCGTTGTAGGTCTCCTTTCCCTTTTCATCCAGAACGCTCAAGTCGTGAAAATGGCCGGCATAGCTTCGGCCCGGCGCCAACTCGACCCCGCTGTTTGCCTGCGAGGCCTCTCGGGCCTCCCCGGCCGTCTGTTTATGCGCAAGCGCCAACTCATTGGGCGCTCCCAGGCCGTCTTTATGGGTATAAGTGATCCAGGCCTTCTCCTTGGGCGCGACGGGGTCAAAACGATTCACCCCTTCCTCGGTGCCGAACCAGAGCGATCCATCCCGATCCACTGCAAGGGTATACACCCACTTATTGACCAGTCCATCTTTGACATTGTAAGTTGCAAACCGAGCTCCTTCCGGAGCCTTGGGGTCATAACGACTCACGCCATTCCACGTGCCGACCCACATCGAGCCGTCCGGACGGAAATCGATGTCGTACACCCAAGGATCCGCCAGACCGTCCGAAGTTCCGTAGGCCTTCCAGTGATCCCCATCAAGCCAGAGCAGCCCACCGGCGTCCGTACCAAACCAAGGCGTGCCCTTGGGGTCCACATTGATCGTGAAGATGTAGTTGGTGGTCAGGCCGTCGGCCTTGGTATACGTTTTTACAAGGGTGCCATTGAGACGGTTCACCTTGAGAATTCCAGCCGAGGTTCCGACCCAAAGGAACGATCCGTCCGCTTTTAAGGCACGGACCACGGTTCCTTCGCCCGTTCCAAAGCGTGCCAGGATCTTGTACTCTTTTATCGGCGGCGGTTTAACGGTGCAGCCCCCGACGAGGGATAGCCCCCCCAAGATAACGGCCGAGACGATCCATTTATCGAACGATGAAAATGACATCAGCGCCGGATGAGGCTGACGATCTTTTGAGCCCCCTCCCACATCGTTCGCACCACGACGAGGTTTAGCCCGGATGCGGCGAGCATCTGCCGGGCCTCCTCGGCGTTCGTTCCTTCCAGCCGCACGACCAAGGGGACCCGGATCGAGACCTCTTTGGCCGCGTCGATCACGCCGCCGGCGATCCGCTCACACCGGACGATACCGCCGAAGATATTGATAAAGACGCCTTTCACATGGGAATCGGACATCAGAATGGTGAAGGCCTGTTTCACGGTCTCTTTCGAAGCGCCGCCGCCGACGTCCAAAAAATTCGCCGGAAAAGATCCGGCCAGTTTGATGGCGTCCATCGTGGCCATCGCGAGTCCGGCCCCGTTCACCATGCAGCCGATCTCGCCGTCCAGTTTCACATAGTTCAGACCGTACTGCGAGGCCCGGACCTCGAGGGGATCTTCTTCGTCGAGATCGCGGAGCGCCTTGATGTCGTCGTTGCGGTAGAGCGCGTTATCGTCGAAGGTCACTTTGGCGTCCAGCGCGATCAGTTTTTGATCCCGTGTAATCACGAGCGGATTGATCTCGATGAGGGTTGCCCCTTTTTCCATGAAGAGGCGGTAGAGATGGCCCAGCATCTGGACGAACGGATTCTGGACCTCTTTTCCGAGGCCCAGGCGAAAGGCCAGCATCCGGCCGTGAAAGGCCTGGTAACCGGAGGACGGATCAATCGCGGCTTTGAGAATCTTCTCCGGCGAATGGGCCGCCACTTCCTCGATCTCCATTCCGCCCGCGCGGCTTGCGATAAAAACGGGCCAGCCGGAAGCGCGATCCACCAGAAGGCTCACATACAGTTCGCTCGCGATATCGGCGCCCTCTTCGATCAGGAGGCGTTGCACCTTGCGGCCTTCCGGGCCGGTCTGATGCGTGACAAGGACCTTCCCCAAAAGTTCACGGGCGAGCGTTTCGACCTGGGCGCGGTCTTTGGTCAACTTGACCCCGCCGGCCTTTCCACGACCGCCGGCATGGATCTGGGCCTTGACGACATAGACGGAGGATCGGAGTTCCTCCGCCCAGGCCTTCGCTTCCTCGACCGATGCGACGGCTTTTCCGCGGGGCACCGGAATATTAAACTGGCTGAATAACTGTTTGGCCTGAAATTCGTGGATGTTCATCGGATTGTATCCTGCATGATCGATATAGACGGGAGGGAATTCTACCAGACTGGAAGACCTGAAAGCAACTGAGATTTATGGACGGATGCGATACGCGAATTTTCCGCTTTTCATTAATCCATCTTATAACATATAATCTATACACGGCTGCCCATGAAAGAAAATTCCATTGCGCTTCCCGTTCGCTCGTCCACTCCGTTGCTTCGGATGATACTGATCCTCGGCGCGCTGACGGCCATCGCGCCGCTTTCGATCGACCTATATCTCCCGAGTTTCCCAAGCCTGGCGAAATCCTATTCGGTCGATCCGGGCCGGGTCCAGGCGACCCTGTCGATCTTTTTCATCGGCCTCGCTTTCGGTCAGGCCATTTACGGTCCCCTCGCCGATCGCTACGGCCGTCGTCGGCCGCTGTTGATTGGCGTAGGGATCTACGTTGCGGCCTCTTTGCTCGCCCCCTTCGGGCCGACCATCGGCAGTCTGATCGCACTGCGCCTCGTGCAGGCGCTCGGGGGATGCGCTGGCATGGTGATCAGTCGCGCGGTCGTCCGCGATCTTTTCGATGAGCGCGAGTCGGCCCGTGTTTTTTCGACGCTCATCCTGGTCATGGGACTGGCACCGATTCTCGCGCCGATGGTCGGCGGCTATATCCTGGTTGTGGCCGGATGGCGCGCGATCTTTCTGGTGCTTGCCGGCTTCGGCCTTCTGGGCCTCCTCTCCTCCTGGGCCGGTCTGGCCGAAACGCTTCCGGTCGAGGCGCGTCGTCGGGATGACTTGGGCGGCGTGTTTCGCAACTACGGTCGCCTCATGGTCAACCGCCGCTTCATCGTGCCGGCTCTGGCCGCTTCGCTGATCATGGCCGGAATGTTCGGTTACATTGCCAACTCGCCCTTTGTCTTTATCGAGCTGCACGGCGTGACGCCAAAGCAATTCGGGTTACTGTTCGGGCTGAACGCGCTCGGCCTGGTCACGGCCTCTCAGATCAATCGTGCGATGCTGTCACGCTGGTCGCCGCGGACGATTTTGGGCTGGGCGATCGCGGCCAACGTCACGGCCGTGCTGATCCTGCTATCCGTTGCCGGTAGTAGCAGCCTCGTTGTCTTCCTGATTCCGTTGTGGCTCTGCATCGCCAGTCTCGGGTTTCTCAATCCGAACGCGGTCGCGATCGCCATGTCGGCCAGCGGTCATCACGCCGGAAGCGCCTCGGCTCTGATGGGGATGATGCAATTCACGGCCGGCGCGCTGGCCGGCGGACTGGTCGGCTGGTTTCATAACGGGACGGCGTACCCGATGGCCATGACGATCGCGGGCTTCAGTCTTGCCGGCGGTATCCTCTATGCCGTTGGACGCGAACGTCGGGCAAAACAGAGATAATCAGGCAGTTAGACTGAACCGAACTCAAGATAAAGTTTACACCTCACTCTTACTGATCGCTACAGATGCTCTCCGCGCCGGATGGTCCAAAAATCATCCGAGAGGTCTCGATCCGCCACATAGTCGCAGGGCAGTGTAAAATACCCTCCCATTCCCCAGTCGGCGCCCCACGAATTGCGAGCAAGTAGCCTTTGCTTGGGATCGTCGTATCCCACCGCGAGCACTGCATGTCCGCCGATTACACGCTCACCCGATGTCGGCATGGGAACAATACCGCTCCGGGCGACATCCTGGGATTCGAACTTTTCATACACCGTAAAACCGAATACAAACGGAAACCCCCGGGACTTGGCTTCACAGCGAATCTTGAAATAAGATACGGCCATTTCTTCTCCGAGCAGACCCCTTGCTTTTTGAGCGTCTTGATTCCGTCTCGAATCATTGCGCCGGAATCCGATTTGGCCGAATGCTCGATCACGCGCTCGTTGTAATAGATAAAAAGACGGCTCAGATTCATGAAGTGGACTTTATCTTTCTTCTCCAAGAACTCCAGCGCGCCCGCCAGGGCGTTTCCGGTGCAGCTGCCCAACGCCCCCTGGTTTTCAACGGGCGAACAGAGATGTCGCAAATTAACAGTCGGGGGAAGAACGACGGGCGCCATGCGGATCGCGCTATAAAGCAGGTCGCGATGATCCGGCAGATCCGGCACCCAGCCGTAGCCGAGTCTTCGTGTTTGGTCTTTCTTCATCGGTGTAACTTTCTTGCCTTTTGCCATGGAAATCCTCCTTTAGTTATTAATTGATATTAGAAAAGGGCAGACTTGTTTCCCCTTTATCATCAGTCCAATCAATCTTTTTATGTGAAGAGATGAATACTGCGGCGGTCTTGGGCTTGGTGCGATACAGGAGTTGAATGAACCGGGGCGGAACATGGGGCCTCATTTTTCCATCGGGCGGATGGGACCGTGTGTAAGTCTTATAAACGGCAGGACGGCCCGCGCCGGAGGAATGAATAAGGAAAGGTATACCATGACTAAATTGAACGGGTCAAGCGTTTTCTGATGTTGTTGAGAGCTTTTGGTCTTAATCGCGGAGTTTGTCGAAAACAAGCGCCTTCATGTCGGTTGGATGGATCCTGGCATACGTTGCATATAAACTCGCCTTTTTCGTGTGATATTCGGACCCCGAGATCAGTCCGGCTTCTTTCACCTTTTCGAGAAGGGCGAGTTTTTCATTCACCACGGCCTGAATGTTTTCTCCCAGCCGCGCGATCGTAAGGATGTCTCGTTCCATCTGCCGTTCACGGACGCGGTTTAGAATTTTGTGCACGAGGTAGGCGGTGCCGGCCGCCACGAGAATCGGCAAAACGACCGAGAGGAACTGATAGATCGGACCGCTGACGACATGCTTTGCTCCCTTGATGACGCCCCATCGAGCCAGCGTCGCTCTCCAAGGAGAGGTGGTAAAGGTTGAAGCCACCCCGGCGCCAATAACCAGCGCGGAGATGGCGCTGACCCCCGGGATTTGTTTAAAGACCTGTCTGACGACGAATGTGGATAACTCTTTTATTTCTTTATTTACTTTTTTCCTGTCCCACTGTTTCAGCCGCCGGATCTCGCTTAAAATGTCGATCAATCGATCCATAACGTTACGTTAGACCGAAAGAGAGTTTCTGTCAATAAGAGTAATTCAAAGCACGAACGGCGGACACCAAAGGAATGATGGGGAGGGTTACGTCGGTTTAATCCGAACGGGGCGATATTCTGTAGGGGGTTTGATTAATCAAACTCCTACTTGGCCGCGGCGGGGGTGCCTCTTCGCGGCGGACGTAATCGGGAAGGATGATCGGCGCGACTCGGGCCGGCTTGATATTGTTCTTTTCAAGTTCGCCACGGAATCGCGTTACATGGGTCAGCGTTAGCTTTCGGACCCGCGCTTCTTTCGCGCGCTGCGCGGCCGCCACACCCGCGCGTTTCCCGAAGACGATCAGATCGAGCAGCGAATTTCCCATCAAGCGGTTTCGGCCGTGCAGTCCGCCGGAGGCCTCTCCGGCGACGAACAGGCCCTTGACCTGGGACTGTCCGTCCACGTCGATCGCGACGCCGCCGTTCTGATAATGCAGCGTGGGATAGACCAGGACTGGCTCCTCGCGGATATCCATTCCGTAACGCTGGAACTGTCGCACCATAGCCGGGAAACGTTTTGCGATGCTTCCCTCCCCTATAAGCAGATCGATCATCGGCACGTCCAGCCAGACGCCGACGCGGCCGGCCGGAGTCTTCACCCCGCGGCCCTCGGCGCATTCCCGGATGATTGCCGCGGCCACGACGTCTCGGGTGTCCAGTTCGTTGATAAACCGCCGACCGTCCTGATTGACGAGATGTCCCCCATCGGAACGGATCCCTTCCGTTACCAGGGCCCCGGCCAACTGCTCCGGATAGACCGACCCGGTGGGATGATACTGGAACGTATCCATGTGACTGAGCCGTGCACCGAGCCGATAGGCCAGAACCAGCGCGTCTCCCGTCGCGCCATAATGGTTGCTCGTCGGAAAACCTTCAATGTGAAGCCGCCCACTTCCGCCGGTCGCCAGGATGACCGATTGGGCCGCGACCACGATGAGTTGGCCGTTGTCCATGTTCTTGAGCACCGCTCCGGTACAGGTTCCATCGGCGTCCGAGAGCAGCTCCACAACGGGCGAAAACTCCAGGACCGGAATCTGCCGGTTCAAGACCTCGTCCTTCAGAACCCGCATGATCTCCAGGCCGGTATAGTCGCTGCAGGTCAAAAGACGCGGTTGGGTGCTTCCGCCGCCCTTCTTCGTCTTAAGATTCCCGTTCTCATCCCGGTCGAACAGCACTCCGAGCTGGATCAGCCACTGGGCGGCCATCGGGCCTTCCTCGACCAGAACCTTGAGCAGCTTGGGATCGTTCTTGTGATGCCCGCCCCGGAGCGTATCGAAGAAATGCGTGACGGGCGAATCATTCTCCGTAATGGCCACCTGCATCCCGCCCTGGGCCATCACCGTGTTGGAATCCCCCAGCCGCAGTTTGGTCACGAGCAACACCTCCGCGCCCTGCGCCTTGGCCGTCAGGGCCGCGGTCGCCCCGGCCCCGCCACCGCCCACGACGAGAACATCGACCCGATACTGTGGCGTCAGATCCAGATTGTCCGGAAGCGAGCTGTCCGATTCCAGGAGTTCGGCCACCTCCCGGACGGTCCGCTCGCCCGCGTTGGGGCCGATTCGGATTCGGTGATACTCTTCTTTTTTATAATCCGGGTGGAAGGCATGGACCAGCCGGTCCCGTTCCTCAGGCGATTGGCTGGGAATCGTCTGATTCCGGCGCTCATCGCGCCCCTGGAGCACCCGGGTTTTTGATTCGGCGATGACGTCCATCATTCCATGAGGCTTTCTTTTATTTAGAGGGTTGAGACGCGACCTTGAGGTCCTCTTCGCTCATCGAGAGGATCCGCTTCCATTCCCGATCGTACTTCCCGCTCTGAATCTCGCCGACCCGCTTGGAAAGATTCTCCGGCGGCAACGTCAACCGGGCCCCCTGCACCCGGCTGGCATAAAGAGCAACATGATTGGGCGCGATATCGGCGATGCAGACCGGGATGCACTGACCGCACATCACGCAGTCCATGAACATCTCGGAGACCTTCTCGAAATCGCCGAAGACCGATTTCCAGACGCCGTCCCGAACGTCGATCCCTTGAGGGCAGGCCTCGGTGCAGGCATTGCAATTCCGGCAGAGCGTCGCCTCGGGATAGATTTTGAAAAGGTCCTGTTTGGGGTCCGAGAGTTGATCGAGATCGTAAAGCGCCTTGCGATTGGGGTAATAGGAGAAATTCAGAAAGAAGGACATCCCGTCCACAACCACCGTCTGGCAGGCGAGGCCGTTGCGTAAACGGACGTCGTCCCGGGTCCGGTATGTGACGGCGCAGGCCCCGCAAAACCCGCCGAGACATCCCGCGCCGCGGACGACCTCATGGCCGGTATACCACATCGCCCGGAGCATGGTAAGCCCCTCGGGCACGGAATACGGCCGACCCATGATCTCGACCGTGATGATCCGCCCGTGGGCGCCGATGGTGCTTTCGTTCACGCGTTCGGTCATTGCTTACGATCCTTCGTTCATCCTTCTTCCTTACATATTCTTAACAATCTCGGTTCCGAACGCCGAGCACTTGATCTCGGTCACGTCCTTCCGGCCCTCTTCCTTCATCAAGCGGGCAAAGTCATAGGTGACCGTGCCGTTGCTGATCGTCTTGGACATTCCCTTCTCGATCATCCGGGCCGCTTCGGTCCATCCCATATATTCCAGCATCATCACCCCCGACAGGATGACCGAACCGGGATTCACTTTATCCTGCCCGGCATATTTCGGCGCCGTCCCATGCGTCGCCTCGAAACAGGCGTGGCCGGAGACGTAATTGATGTTGGCGCCGGGCGCGATTCCCAGACCGCCCACCTGTGCCGCCAGCGCGTCCGAGACATAATCGCCGTTCAGGTTCAGCGTGGCGATGACGTCGTATTCGGCCGGTCGGGTCAGGATCTGCTGAAGGAAGTTGTCCGCGATGGCGTCCTTGATCAGAAGCTTTCCGGCCGGCGGGTTGCCTCCGCAATCGTCCCAAGACACGGTCTTGTCGGCGAATTCTTTCTTCGCCAGCTCGTACCCCCATTTCCGGAAGGCGCCTTCCGTGAACTTCATGATATTGCCTTTATGCACCAGGGTAAGGCTCTTTCGGTTGTTGGCCAGGGTCCAGCCGATCGCGGCGCGCACAAGTCGGTACGTCCCTTCCTGACTGACCGGCTTGATCCCGATGCCGGATGTCTGGGGAAACCGGATCTTCTTGACGCCCATCTCTTTTTGAAGAAAATCGATAACCTTCTTGACTTCCGGCGTCCCGGATTCCCATTCGATTCCGGCGTAAATATCCTCGGTATTTTCACGGAAGATCACCATATCCACGAGCTGCGGCTTCTTGACGGGTGACGGGACGCCGGTGTACCACTTCACCGGCCGCTGACAGACGTAAAGATCGAGGATCTGACGGAGCGCCACGTTAATGGACCGGATGCCGCCGCCGATCGGGGTCGTGAGGGGGCCCTTGATCCCGACGAGGTACTCTTTGAAGGCATTGGTCGTGTCGTCGTGCAGCCAGGTGTTCTCACCGTAAATCTTATTACACTTCTCGCCGGCGAAAACCTCAAACCATTCGATCTTTCGTTTTCCTTTATAAGCCTTCTCGACCGCGGCATCGAAGACCCTCACGGAAGCCGCCCAGAGATCCGGCCCCGTTCCATCGCCCTCGATGAAGAGGACGATCGGGTTATCCGGAACCTGGAGTTTCATGCCCGGCCCCATGGTGATTTTCTGGCCCTTCTTCGGCGGAACGAGTTTAACGTAATTCCCCATCGCGTATTCTCCTTTTTGAAACGCTGGTGGTCGTTGTTTAGGGTTAATTCAAGGCATTCAATGCCGAACCGGCCTTAAACCAATTGATCTGCTGGGCGGTCAGACTGTGGCCGGCCTTGATCCGCAGTTCCTTCCCATCCGCTTTATGGATGATCACCTCCACCGGCTTTCCCGGCGCCAGACCGGACAATCCGATGACGCTGACCCGATCGTTCTGCTCGAATTGATCGTAGTCCTTGGGGTCGGCGAATGTCAGCGGCAAGATTCCCTGCTTCTTTAAGTTCGTCTCATGAATTCTTGCAAAGCTCTTGACCAGCACGGCCAGGACGCCCAAAAACCGGGGGGACATCGCGGCATGCTCGCGGCTTGAACCCTCGCCGTAATTTTCATCGCCGATCACGATCGATCCGATCCCCTTCTCCTTGTAGCATCGGGCGATCGCGGCAATCGTCAAATTGGACTCGCCCGTCAGAACATCCGTTCCCTTGCCGGCCTCGGTGCCGAAGGCATTGTTCGCGCCCAGAAACATGTTGTCGCTGATCTTATCCAGATGACCGCGGTATTTGAGCCACGGCCCGGCGGGCGAGATATGGTCGGTTGTGCATTTTCCTTTGGTCTTGATCAGGATCGGAAGCTTGGTGAAGTCCTTCCCGTCCCAACGGGGAAAAGGCTTAAGGAGCTGAAGCCGCTCGCTCGTGGGCGGGATCTCGATCCGAAGCTTGTCACCGTCCTCGGCCGGCGCCTCGTAGCCTTCCTCGCCCTTCGCGAATCCCTTGGCTGGAAGCTCCTCCCCTCGCGGCGGCTCGAACCTGATCTTCGTCCCGTCCTTTGCGGTCAGCGTACCGGTGACGGGATTGAAGTCGAGCGTTCCTGCAAAGGCCAACGCCGTGACGATCTCGGGGCTTGAGAGGAAGGAAAGCGTATCCGGACTGCCGTCGTTCCGGCCGGGGAAGTTGCGGTTGTACGAGCTAATGATCGAATTGGATTCCTTGGGCTTGATATCGGACCGCTTCCACTGCCCGATGCAGGGGCCGCAGGCGTTCGCCAGCACCGTCGCGCCCATTTCTTCAAAGGTCTTCATAAAGCCGTCCCGGATCATCGTATGATAAATCCGCTCCGAACCCGGTGTGACGAGGAAGCTCGTCTTGGCCTTCAGGCCGGCCTTCAATCCTTGTCGGGCGATGTGAGCCGCGCGGCTGATGTCTTCATAAGAAGAATTGGTGCAGCTTCCGATGAGTGCGGCCTTCAATTCGATCGGATAGTTTTTTTCCTTCGCCTCGATCGGAAGCTTTGAAATAGGTCGGGCCAGATCCGGGGTGTGGGGGCCGACCACGTGGGGCTCCAGTTCGGAAAGATTGATCTCGACGATCTGGTCATAATATTTTTCGGGGGATTTCAACACGTCCGGATCGGCTGTCAGATTCTCGCGGTTCGCCTGCGCCAGCTTGGCCCATTCGGCCCGGTCCGTGATGCTCAGGTAGGCCGCCATCTTTTCATCGAATGGAAAGATCGAGGTGGTTGCGCCGAGCTCGGCGCCCATGTTGGTAATCGTTCCTTTGCCGGTGCAGCTGATCGTTTCGGCGCCCGGCCCGAAATATTCAAGGATCTTGTTCGTTCCGCCTTTCACCGTGAGCAGGCCGCAGAGATAGAGGATCACGTCTTTCGGAGAACTCCAGCCCTGCAACCGGCCCGTCAATCGGACCCCGATCAGTTTAGGATGAAGCACTTCCCATGGCAGACCGGCCATGACCTCGCCGGCATCCGCCCCGCCGACGCCGATCGCCAGCATTCCGAGACCGCCGCCGTTCGGGGTGTGCGAATCGGTGCCGATCAGCAACGCCCCCGGGAAGGCGTAATTCTCGAGAACGACCTGATGGATGATCCCCGCCCCGGGTTTCCAGAAGCCGATCCCGAATTTCCGGGCGGCCGAGCGGAGAAAGTTGTAGACCTCTTTATTTTCCTCGATCGCCCGCTGAACGTCATCCTTCGCACCGCTCTGTGCGCGGATCAGATGATCGCAATGAACCGTGCTGGGAACGGCCACCGTTTTCTTCCCGGCCTGAATGAACTGAAGCAGCGCCATCTGGGCCGTCGCGTCCTGCATCGCCACGCGGTCCGGCCGGAGCAGAAGCTGGGCCTTGCCCCGCTCCCAGACCTGCGTTTCAAGATCATCGGCGTGCACGACCAGGATTTTCTCGGTCAGGGTCAGGGGACGGTCGAATTTCTTTCGGGCCTTCGTCAGCTTGTCCGGCACGGAGGCATAAAGTTTTTTGATGAATTCAACCGACATGAAGGCTACCTCTCTCATCGTTATGCCGAAACTTTATTTTAAGGGCCGCCGCAACGCTAGTCAAGAAATTTGAAAAGCCGGCTCGCTCGATGGAAGCGATGTTCCAATGACGCTATTTGAGCGGCGGGACTTCCTTCTTTTTCGGGGCCGCGTAGTTGATCAAATAATCGAACAATCGCATCAGGCGGCTGCCCTGCTGTTTCTGATCGATCCAATGACCGACGAGGCCGATCGTGCGGGCCAGAATGAAAAAGCCGTTGAGGCTTTCGACCGAAAAACCGAGATCGACGAGGATGGCCGCGATCGTCCCGTCCACGTTCAGGATCAACGTATCTTTTTTGGCCGTGGTGACCTTTTCCACTTCTAGAGCGAAGTCCAGGTGCGGCATGAAAAGTTTCTGACTCTTCACGTAATTCACGAGCTCTTTAACCCTTTTATCTGGATTCTTTACGCTTTTTACGCGGTGACCGATTCCCGGAACGGGACCCACGTTGGATTTCATGTAGCTTAAAAATTCGTCGACCGAAAGCTTATTTTCGACCGCATATTTAAACCATTTACCGGCATCCGTGACGGCGCCCCCGAACCGCGGCCCGATCATGATCAGACCGGCCGCCACCGCCTGGGACATCGAAATCCCGGCGCAGGCCGCAATGATGGTCGTCAGCGCCCCGGACACCGCCGGGCCGTGATCGGCCGACAGCATGATAATCCGCTTAACGATCTCGGCCTCCTGCGGGCTGATCAGTTTCTTATTCCAGAGCAGGCCGATGACATGTGGGATCTGGTACCCCTGATTGATCAGCTCGGAGGCGGGATAACCGTAATAGAGCGGTTCCTCACCGCGATCGTCCGAGATCGTGGTTTTGACGAGCGGCTCCACAAACACCTCGCCGCTCTTGCGGGACTCCTCGATCGTTTTGGGAAGTTTGGGCAGGGCCTCCGGCTCGACGGCGGGAGCTTCTTTGACCACTCCTTTTGCGAGCAGCTCTTGATAGACCTCCTTGATCGCGGGACCGAGCCCCCCGAAGGTGGACGGCACGATCGCCCCGGCCTCGCGCAACCGGTCGGCTTTATGCCGCGCGCTGCCCTCGCCCTTCATCCCTTCCTTCGCGCCGGCGTGGCCAAACTTCATTCCCTTGGGCAATACCTCCTGACAAAACCCCGAGATGACCGCCATCAGCTTGATCCGGCGCTTTTTGGCCGCGTACCAGTCGGCCGCCCGCTCTTCCAGATCGCCTCCCATTTCGCCCACGATCACGACGGCATGGGTTTTCGGATCCTGTTCGAACATTTCAAGGTAGGTCACGTAATCGGATCCCGGATAGGCATCCCCGCCGATCCCGATCGCGGTCGTGATGCCGTCGGCGAACTGACTGCAGATCCAGATGATCTCATTCGACAGCCCGCCGGATTTTGTGATGACGCCGAAGGAGCCGGGTCGATAAAGTTTGCTCAGGACTAAATTGTCAAACGCCCCTCCGATCACGCCGAGGCGGCACTCGCCGGCCGAAATGATGCCGATGGCGGATGGTCCGTTGAAGATCTTCCCCTTTTCTCGGGCAACGCGTGAAAGAAGTTTGGTGTCCTTTTCGGGAACCCCTTCCGTGATCATCGAAACCAGCCGGATCGCGTCAACGTTCAATGCCTCCCGGGCGGCGCCGAAGGCCCGGTCGGGACCGACATAAACGAGGCTGGTGTTGATGTCCGGGTGATCGGCGATTGCCTCGGCCACGCTCTTATAAACCGGGATCGAAACGATCTCACTGCCGTAGGGAACTTCGTTGATCTTGCCGGCATCCGGAGGGAAGACAAACGCCTGGACGGTCAGCGGCGCCTTGGCCAGATGACAAAACTCGGCCATTCGACGGGCCGCATTGACCCCGGCCGGGCCGCCCTGAATCACCACGCGCGTATCGCGATCGGCGATGATGCTCATTGTCGCGCCTCCCCGGCCTTTGCGCCTCGCAAGGTCATCGTAGCAGTTTTTTTATGGGATGAGGAGCCGTCCGCCATTGATTCTTTCTTCAACGACATGTCCACGATGTCTGTCAGGGGCGTATTGCGGTCAAATACATGGATCAAAAATCCCTCGGCCTCGAGGGCCTTCATAGCCGCCAATCCCTCTTTCTCAAAGGGACCTCCGCGGCGGACCCAGATTTCGACCCCGTTGAGTTTTCCCTCGGCCTTGGCCTTGCGGAATCCGGCGATGATGCCGGCAAAGGTCTTTTTGACGTTGGTGAAATTGGCGATCGCGCCGCCGACGATGATCCGCTTAAGGTTGGGAAGAGAGCAGACCTTTTCGGTCAGAACCTCGACCGCCCAATCGGGAGGATCGCCGGAGTACTCGGCGTAATTCGCCGGTTTCCCGCCCAGGGCCACGACCGCGTCGGTGTAGAAGACGCTGGCGCCGCCCCCGGCCGGAAGCAAGGCCGTATCGCCGCCCGGGATCTCGATGAATTTGACCGACCCTTTGATCTTGGAATCGACCTCCATGACGGCCCGCTCGTGCTCGGAATAAGGCCGTCCGAATTCGGCCGCAAACGAAAAGACCCAGTCCGGATGTCGAAACCGGGCGTCTGCATCCAACAAGGTCACCGCATCCAGCGCTACCAGCTCTTGATCGTTTGAACGCAGGACGAGCGGGTTGATCTCAAGATATTGCGCGTCCTCATGGTCATAGCATTGATAAAGCTTGGCCGCGAACTCGGCCATTTTTGAAGCCAGATCTTTGCCGAACCCGGCCCGTTTGGCCAGATCCGCCAGCGACTCTTTGGACGGGGTCTCTCCGATGGGAACCGGGAGCTTCTGGATCCGGTCCCAATTCGACTCAATTTCGATGCCACCCACATTGGCCAGCAGCAACTCGGCCCCTTCCCGCGTCGATTTGACCGAGATGTAATATTCCTCCTTGTGAGGAATCATTTCGGAGACGATGACCTGAGAGACCGTCATTCCACCACCGAGGGCCTTCCCCAGCATTTCCTTAACCGCCTGTTTAGCCGCAGGCCAATCCAGATTCACTTTCACCAGGCCCAGTTTCATTCGGGATCCGATCGCCTCATGGGCCTTGACCACCAATCGGGAATCTTTAAGCCACTTTGCAGCGGAGGACGCCTGCTCAAAATGGTCTGTGGAGGTGACGACGACATAGCCAGGAACCGTCATCCCCCACTTTTTCAGCAAGCCCATCCCCGGGCCTTCAAGTACTTTCGCCATGGTATCGTCTCCTTACCCTTTCAGCTTTTTTGATGCCCTAATCGATTGGGTCGGAACTCTCGGTATCTGCAGAAAAAGTGATTTATTATAACCAGTTTTATTTCTTTCCTCAATAGAAAAAAAAACCTACGGGTTATGGCCCGGATAGGTCTTTTGGCCCATCGGATTCGGACGACTTTTCATCCACGGGTGAGGTGAATTTTAAGAGCTGTTTTACCAACCGGTCCAGCGTTTTGCCCAAAGATTCCTGAACCAATTTCATGGGGGGTTCCCAGTTCTTAATCGTCCGATCGATTCCATACTCCGCCTCCCCCTTCCATAATACTTTTCCGGTTCGGGTCTCGATCAGCTGAACATCCTTGATCCGGGTCAGGGCCGTCGCCTTGAAGACCCGAGGATATCCCATCCCTCCGCTCCAGAGCAGGAACGGTTTTTCATCGTGAGGGGGGATCACTGCGGCGGATAAACGGCTCAACCGGCTCACCAGGACGGCATCCAGGCCCTCTTCAGACCCTTTTTGTAATTCCTCGGAGCTTTCCCCGCGGCGATGAATGCTTACCACCTCTTGGAAAATTCCCACGGCCCGAAGTTTCTCCGCCCATTGATCCGGC
The DNA here is from genome assembly GCA_016194285.1 of Nitrospirota bacterium. Taxonomy (GTDB): domain Bacteria; phylum Nitrospirota; class Nitrospiria; order JACQBZ01; family JACQBZ01; genus JACQBZ01. The sequence continues at coordinate 18,287 of JACQBZ010000034.1, forward strand.
ACCTCGTCAAGCAGATCGGTTCCGTGGGCCGGATCGCTGTACAGCGAATAATTCGGATCGCCCTGGAATATTCGCGCCTGGGCGTCCTTTTCCTCCGGTGGCCGGAGATCATCGGGTAATAATATCCCTACACGCCAATGTCGTATCTCGGGCTGATCGGAAGAATAAACTTGTAAATGGGAGAATGACTGATCCGCCAGTTGAATGGCCAACTGATTGATCGCCCCGCGAAGCGCCTCGGCGGCGTAATCCTTTTCCCGGCCCGGATCTTTTTCCTGTCGCCGCAAAAGCTTATCCGTCGTTCCCTCCCAGAGAAGTTGTCCGGTGCGGGTGCCGATCAGCTTCAGGTTTGCGAACTGAACATGTCCCTCGATCCGACGGTCCGAATCGCTTTGGCCATAGAAATGAACCAACTCACCAAACAGGACGGCGTCGATACCCTGCGAACCGAGTTGTCGGATAGGATCGGATGAGGTCGGGTTAAGCGGTTCGGACATCACCCGGATTCGGCTGAAGACACGCGAGACCCGAAGATGTTGAA
>JACQBZ010000038.1 GCA_016194285.1 Nitrospirota bacterium
GCGTTGTCCGTGATGGGGCCGTAGGCGTCCAGCGCGACGACCATGCCGGTCATGGACAGCATCGCTACAGCCGCCACCGCCACCCCGTAGAGACCCGCGAGATGAAACGCGACCAGCACGCCCGCGGCGATGACCAGCACCGGAAGCGCCGTCGCCTTCATGCTCACGGCCAGCCCGGCGATGATGTTGGTGGCGTGGCCGGTCGTGGAAGCCTTCGCGATCCCCCGAACGGGCCCGAAGGAAGTCGACGTGTAATACTCGGTGATCATCACCAAGGCCGCCGTCACGATCAGACCAACCAGCACCGTGCCATAGATTCGACTCGGATCAGCCCCCCTGAGCCCTTGGAGCATCCAAAAGGTGACGGGGTAGAGCGCAACGGCCGAAAGCAGTCCCGAAACCGCCAGACCCTTGTATAGCGCACCCATGATATAGCCTTTACTCCCGACCCGGGCAAAGAACGTGCCGATGATCGAGGTGATAATCGAAATACCGCCCACGACCAGCGGATAAATCAAGACCTGCTGTGCCCCGCTAAACACCAGAAGACCCAGAAGCATGGTCGAGATAATCGTCACGGCGTACGTCTCAAATAGATCCGCGGCCATCCCGGCGCAGTCGCCAACATTGTCGCCGACGTTGTCTGCAATGACGGCCGGGTTTCGCGGATCATCCTCCGGAATTCCGGCTTCCACCTTGCCGACCAGATCCGCACCGACGTCGGCCGCCTTCGTGAAGATCCCTCCGCCCAGACGGGCGAAGATACTGATCAAGCTACCCCCAAACCCGAGACCCACCATCGGCGTGAGATTCACTTTCTCGCCGCCAGGCGTTAGTGCCACCAAAATACCATAGTACCCCGCGACCGATAAAAGCCCCAGACCGACCACTAGAAGCCCGGTGATGGACCCGCCCCGGAAGGCCACTGCGAATGCCGCGGAGAGACCCTGTTTGGCCGCTTCGGCCGTTCGGACATTAGCCCTTACCGAGATGTTCATCCCGATATAACCGGCCGACGCGGACGAGACCGCACCGATCAGAAACCCGATCGCCGTTTTGGGTCCCAGGGTGGCCCACAGAATCACAAACAGGACCAGCCCGACCCCCGCAATCGTCATATATTGGCGGTTTAAAAAGGCCTTCGCCCCCTCCTGAACGGCCTTCGCAATCTCCTGCATCCGCTCCGATCCGGCCGGCAGGGCCAGAACCCATCGAGCGGCGACAGCTCCGTAAATCACCGCCGCCGCTCCGCAAACCAGGGCAAAAAAGATCGAACCGCTTGTCAGATCCATGCTTGACGTCTCCTTATTCGGTCATCGGCTTGTCAAATTTCAGTTGAGACCCGTCTCTGTCAAACTTTTCTATCAATGAAACCGGTTCATGGTCTCTTCCGGCCCTTCTTTAAGGAAACAGTCTAGGGCCTTGACGGATCGCTCAATCATCTCCTGTACAATGGATCTTTCTTCCGGAAGAAAAACCGAGAGAACATATTGATCCGCCGCTTGGTGTGCCGGCGGTCGGCCAATGCCTACTCGGAAGCGATAAAACTGGTGGGTCTGGAGTGACGCGATAATAGATTGGACCCCACGATGACCGCCATGCCCCCCTTTGGACTTGAGTCGAAGCCGGCCGAGGTCGAGATCCAGGTCGTCGTGAACCACAAGCAGGTCGGATGGATCGGCGCCGGCTTCTCGAAGCAATTCCAGAGTCGCAGACCCGCTTCGGTTCATATAGGTCTGCGGCTTTGCCAGAATCACCCGTTCGTCGTTCCGATTTCCACTTTGCACCGTGCCGAAAGCGGTGACCATCCGCGGAGAGGATTTCCGAAAGGAAACGGCCAGGGACTTCGCGTAAGCGTCCATGATCATAAAACCAACGTTGTGACGGCTGCGCGCGTAATCGGCCCCGGGGTTCCCGAGCCCCACAAGGATCTTCAATATTAACCCTTCGCTCCGGACTCCTTCTTCGCTTCCTTCTTCTCTTCCTTGCCGCCGGCTTTCGGAGCCTTCACCTCGCCTTTGGCTTCCGCTTTTTCACCCGGTTTTGCGCCGGCCACGGCTTCCGGCGCCGCTTCCGCTTCTCCTTCTTCCTTCTTCTTCCCGATCACCTCGGGCTCCTTCGTCTCCGCCGGCGTCCCCGCCAGAATCTCTTCCAGCTTTGCCTCCGACATCGGGGCCGCCACCGACACGATCGCAAGATCCTTATCTTCCAGAATCCGGATTCCCTGTTCGACCTGAAGGTCTCTGACGTGAATCGACTCCCCGATCTTCAGGTGAGCCGCATCGACATCGAGATGGTCCGGAATCATGGAGGGAAGACATTCGATCATCATCTCCCGAAGGTTGTGCTGAAGAACACCGCCCAATTTGACGCCCTCCGGCACATCGCCCTTGACCATAATGGGAACCCTCACCCGGATCGCCTTGTTCATGTTGATCTCGAACAGGTCCGCGTGAAGGATGCCACCGGAGATGGGATCCTTTTGAAAATCGCGGAGGATCGCCGTCCGGGTCTCAACCGATTTGCCGTCTTTGATTTTCAGATTGATCAAGGCGTTCTCTCCCGATTCGGACTTTAAAATTTTGATCAGATCCGCGGGGACAACAGCCAGCAGGCTCGATTTTCCTTCACCGTACAAGACCGCGGGAATCTTTCCGGACCGTCGGAGGGCGCGGGCCACTCCTTTTCCGCTTTGCTGACGCTGATCCGCTTCCAAATCCATGCGCTGCATTTTTCACTCCTCTTCTTTAAACGAATAACGAACTGACTGATTCTTCATTATGAATCCGACGAATCGCCTCGCCCAGAAGCGGGGCCACCGACAGAACTTCGATCTTCTTGCAGATCTGCTCCTTGCCGGCCAGGGGAACGGTGTTTGTGACGATCACCTGACCCAGCACCGAGTCATTGAGGCGCTGCAAGGCCGGACCGGATAAAACGGCATGCGTACAGCCGGCCAAAACGCGACGGGCGCCTTTATCAGCGCAAGCCTGGGCCCCCTGGGTGATGGTTCCGGCGGTGTCGATCATATCATCCAGAAGAAGCACGTCGCGATTATCCACGTCGCCGACGATGTTCATGATCTTGGCCTGATTCGGACCTTCGCGGCGCTTGTCGATAATTGCCAGACTCGCGCTGAGCCGTTTTGCAAACGCGCGTGCCCGCTCCACACCGCCGGCGTCCGGCGATACCACCACCACGTCCTTCAAATCCATGGAACGAAGATGGTTCAGAAGCACCGGTGTTGCATACAAGTGATCCACCGGGATATTAAAGAAGCCTTGGATCTGTCCGGCGTGCAGATCCACGGTCACAACTTTATGGGCACCGGCCGTCGTGATCAGATCCGCCACCAACTTCGCCGTAACCGGCACCCGGGGCTGGTCCTTCCGATCCTGTCGCGCATAACCGTAATAAGGAATGACGGCGGTAATCCGACGGGCCGAGGAACGTTTGAGCGCGTCGATCATGATGAGGAGTTCCATGATGTGCTTGTTGACCGGATCCGAACAGGATTGAACCACAAACACATCCATCCCGCGGACGTTCTCCTCGATCCGGACGAGAATTTCCCCGTCGCTGAACGCCGAGACGGTCGTCGCGCCCAAAGCAATCCCGAGGTGGTCGCAGATTTCCTTGGCCAGCGGGATATTCGAATTCCCCGAAATCAGTTTAAGCTCGTTTAGCATGAAACCCCTGCCATCGAATGATGCGAAACAGGAATGGCCCTCTTCGAGCCACTCGGGTGTTTGTGATTTGGTTCGGAGGTAGGGACTCGAACCCCAATTCGCAGCTCCAAAGGCTGCTGTCCTACCGTTGGACGACCTCCGAATATTCCCGCGAATATTCCCGTCATATCATCGAGCGGTTCGATTCGGCCCGGGAGCGCTTCGGCGCCCTCCCCGTACTCACAATGACCGAGCCGGTCCCTGGCTTTACCACGGGGACCGGGTCAGCAGCCGTGTCACCCAGATCGTCCAGCCTCCTTGCCGGTGACGCCATCCCCTCACCGCATCTTGCCGAAGGATCACCGCCGCCGCGTGCGCGGACGAACGATTCGGAAACAGCCCAAACACGGTCGGTCCACTACCGGACATCAAGGTCCCCTTCGCTCCCAATGAACACAGGCGCTCCTTCATGGTCTCAATGACCGGATATCGTCTGATCGTGATCAGTTCCAAGTCATTGTGGAGGGGGAATAATCGTTTCGTCAGCGGGAAGGCCTTGCTCGCACGGGATGAGATTTTAAGCCGATTCCGATCCAAAGTCAATCCTATTTTTTTAAGGAATGTTCCTGGCCGGGTTGATCCTTCGGCCCGGACCCGATCCAGATCGGAATAGACCCAAGCCGTCGAGACCTCGAACCCGGGATTGGCCAACACGGCCCAGAGGTTTTCTCCCAAAGAAGTCGGATCAATCTGGTCTCCGATCCCGGAGACCCAGGCGGTCGGCCCTCCTAAAAAAAACGGAACATCGCTGCCAAGAACCCGCCCCAGGGCCGCGAGTTCCATCCGGGGCGGGGTCATTCGGTGCAGGCGGCAAAGACCGCGAAGCGTCGCTGCCGCATCGCTGCTTCCACCGCCGAGCCCGGCGCCGATCGGGATCTTTTTGTCCAGTTCGATTCGCAAACCGGTCTCGACCCCGTAATACTTCATAAAGGCCCGTGCCGCCCGGGTGATCAGATTGTCCCCGCCCAAGGGCAGGGTTTGAGTCCGCGTCACGATCCGGATCCCGTACCGGATCGGCTGCGGCGTCAAGGACAAGCGGTCGTAGAGATCTACCATCTGCATCAAAGAGACGATCTCATGGTATTCGGTCGATTGACGCTCCAGGACATGCAACAGGAGGTTAATCTTGGCCGGGGCACGTACGGTTACGGTCCAGCGTGAGCGCATGCGAGAGGATTCATCCAATGAAATTCGGTGGAAAGTGATTAAAACCGCTTAAGGAGTTGGGGCGTCCGATTCCATCTCATCATCCTCCGGAGCGTCCGGAGGGGATCCGGGTTGTCGATTTTTCCGGATGTTGTGCTTTTCCAGACGGTACCGGAAAGACCGCATGTTCAGCTGCAGCAGATTGGCCGCGTCCCGCTTGACCCAATTGGTTCGCTCCAGGGCCTTCAAGAGAAGCGTTTTTTCTAAGTCGCCGATCACTTTGTCTAGATCCAGTCCTTCCGGTGGAAGCGTCGTCAATAACGATTCTTTAAAACCCGCCGGCCGCTGGAGACATTCCATCACATCCTTGAGTTCGATGGCCTCTCCCGTCGTCAAAGCCACAACGCGCTCAATGACATTTTCCAGCTCTCGCACATTCCCACGCCACGAGTGGGCCTGCAAAGCTTTCATGGCTTCGGGAGTGATCGTCCGGATCTTCTTATTCAATCCTTGATTCATAATGGTGAGAAAATGTCGGACCAGGAGCGGGATATCCTCCACCCGCTCTCGCAGCGGCGGCAGATGAATGGGAATGACATCCAGCCGATAATAGAGGTCCTCCCGAAACGTCCCCTCCGCAACCGCCTTTTCGAGGTCTTTGTTGGTGGCCGCAATGATTCGGACATCGACACGAATATTTTGCGTCCCGCCGATTCGGCGGAACTCTTTTTCTTCCAGAACCCGCAGCAGTTTGGCCTGAATCCCCGACGGGGTATCTCCAATCTCATCCAGAAAAATCGTCCCCTCGTGAGCGATCTCAAATAGGCCCGGCTTGTTCGCATACGCTCCCGTAAAGGATCCCTTCATATGTCCGAACAGTTCGCTCTCAAGAAGAGGCTCGGGAAGCGCGCTGCAATTGACGGTGACAAAGGGGTTGTCCTTCCGCAGGCTGTCGGAATGAATCGCCTGCGCAACGAGTTCCTTTCCGGTGCCGCTCTCACCCAGGATCAGCACATTGCTCTGGGTATTCGCGACTTTCTTGATCACTTGGATCACATTCTGCATGCCTCCACTTCGGCCGATAATATCCTCCAGGGTGGCGGCCCCTTTCACTTTCTTCTTCAAAAGCTGGTTCTCAGCCCGGAGCCGTTTTTTCTCTAATGCATTCTGGATTATCAACCTCACTTCCTCGATTTGAAACGGCTTGGTGAGGTAGTCGTATGCTCCCTCCTTCATCGCCTCAATCGCCGTTTCGGTGGAAGCAAAGGCCGTGATCATGACGACAATGGTGTCGGGCGATGTCTCCTTCACCGTCTTGAGGACTTGCAGGCCACTCATCTTGGGCATCTTCACATCCGTCAAGACCAGATCGAATATTTCTTTCTGGACCAACCGGCTCGCCGACTCTCCGTCTTCGGCGGTCGTTACAGCGTAGCCCTCCTTCTTGAGCACAATGCTCAGGAAATCCCGCATGCTTTTCTCATCATCGACGACTAAGATCTTCTCCACGGTCAATGGCTCCTTGATTTTTCAAGTCGGACAGGGGTCGTCATTTCTCCGACCGGCAGTAAGAGGAAAAACCGGGTTCCTTCGCCCGGCTGGCTCTCGACATGCACCCGGCCCTGATGGGTCTCGATCACGCGGTGCACAATCGAAAGACCTAGACCGGACCCCCGATCCTTGGTTGTAAAAAAAGGGTAGAAAATCTTGTCCATATGTTCTTTCTGAATCCCCTGACCGTTGTCTGAAAATGTCACTTCGATCCAGGCTGTTTCAGGGGACTTTTTATCGGAGCGCATCGTCACAGGACGGGTTATCACAAGCAGCCGCCCCCCCTGCGGCATGGCCTGACACGCATTGATCGAGAGGTTCCAGAAAACTTGGCGGATCTGGTCCGCGTCCACAACGGCCTCTAATTCCCCCGAAGCCAGATTCAACTGAATATCAATGTTGTCCTGATACTCCTTGCCCTTACGAAGCAGGCTTAACGTGTCCCTAACGAGTTGGTTAATGTCCCATCGTTTTTTATTCAAAGGCGAGGGCCGGGCGTACAGCAAAAAGGCCGTGATGATGCTATTCAGCCGTTCCGTCTCTTGCAGAGCGATTTCCATCAGCCGGTGCGATTCCTCATCATCGAGACGAGGGTCCCGGCTCAGCACCTGCATGGACCCGCTCAACGACGCAAGGGGATTTCGGATTTCATGGGCCATCCCGGCAGCCATCTCGCCGATCGTCGCCAGCCTCTTTTTGTGCTCGATCTCCATCTCCATCTTTCGGATGCGGGTCAAGTCCTGAAAGATCCAGACGCCGCCAATCTGCTGTCCTTCTTCGTTCTTGAGCGGGGATACCGTCATCCCCAACACCAGGGGCCCCCCGTCTTTACGGCGACACTCCCGGTCAAATCGGAAAGGTTCCATTAACGGTTTTTCGGCACTGATCAACTCTTTCAGATCGGGCGAACCGAAAATCTCCCACCAAGGCCTCTCCCTCACCTCTCCATACCGATACCCTATTATTTCCTCGGCCGCCCGATTGAAGGAGGTGATCCCTCCGGACAGCCCGGTCGTCATCAGGCCGGTGCTCATGCTTTGCACAACATGTTCATGAAAAGCCTTCAATTCGGCCAGCCCGGCCGCCTTTTCCTTCAGCCGTTCCCGCGTAAGACTCAATTTTTCGGCCAGTCCTCCGCTTAAATAAGCCACGGTTAGGAACCCGACGACATTTAAAAAAAGAAAATAGAGCGTTTCCCGATTGGAATAGGTGCTGGCCCCTGTTTCGGGTAAGAATCCGAAATATTGGAGGTCCACGAGCAGACCGAACAGGATGCTGGCCATGGACGCGGTCAGGCTTCCGCCTTTCCAGCCCAGGATCACACTCGCTGCAATCGAGGTAATCATATAAAACGGTGAAAACGGGCTTTCGATCCCGCCCGTCAAATACACCAGAAGGGTTTCAAAGATCAGATCAAAGAAGATCTGGACATAGGCAAACAGCGTGAGGCTTTTCAGCCGATTAAGCAGGAGGCTGTAAACGATCGTGAGACAATAGGTGGAAGCGATCAGATATGAAAACGAGGTGGTCGTCTTCCCGATATGTCCGTAACCTACCTGGAGAACGATCGAGGCACCCAACAAAACCGTAACGATCACGACCCGCAGGAACATGAGCCACTTGAGCTTGGCACGCATTTCTTCCTGCTGGATCCATTGAAGCTCCATCGCACCCATCACAATCCGGTTGTGGAAAACTGAACGAGAGGAAATGCGGCTCTAACTCGTTCCGGACGCGAGACCGGAACCTTGAAGAATGAGGCGTACGTTACCGTCACGTCAAGCAGAAAGAATGGGCCAGAAAAATCAGATGAACTTCTTAACCCTATATGGTCCCGGCCATCTTGAAGATCGGCAGATACATGGCCACCACAATGAAGCCGATGATGGCGCCCAAGAAAACCATCAGCATCGGCTCCAAGAGAGACGTCAAAGCCGCGACCGCCGCGTCCACTTCCTCCTCATAAAAGTCGGCGATTTTTCCCAGCATCGCATCCAAAGCCCCGGTTGTTTCACCCACCGAAATCATCTGAACCACCATCGGAGGGAATACCTTTGTCTTTCCAAGCGGATCGGAAACCGTCTTTCCTTCGCTAATGCTCTGTCGGGCCGTCATGATGGCTTCTTCGATGACCTTGTTGCCCGCCGTTTTGGCCGTGATATTCAGTCCCTCCAAGATCGGAACCCCGCTGCTGATCAAGGTCCCCAGGGTTCGAGTAAATTTGGCGACGGCCGCTTTACGGATGAGATCACCGATCACCGGCATCTTCAGTGCCGTACGATCCATCAGTTTGCGACCCGTCTGCGTTTTGTAGAAACGTTTCAATCCAATCCAACCCAGCACAGCCCCCACGGCCAAATAGGGTGCGTACTGTCTCGATATGTTACTGGCGGTGACCACGATCTGGGTTGGTGCGGGAAGCACCCCGCCGAAATCGGAAAACATTTTGGCGAAGACCGGAATGACCCAGATCATCAAGATGGCCACGATGATGACGGCCACGCCCATAATCGTGAGCGGATAGACCATGGCCGATTTGATCTGTTTTTTTAACTTCGCGGCTTTCTCGATATGTTTGGCCAGACGGTTGAGAATGGTGTCTAGAATACCCCCGGCCTCACCGGCCGCCACCATGTTCACATACAAATCGTCAAACGCCTTGGGTTGTTTCCTCAAGGCATCGGCGTAGGTGGAGCCCGATTCGACCTCCTGCCGGACCTCGCCCACCACCTTGGCAAGGAACTTGTTTTCGGTCTGTGTCGAAAGAATTTCAAGGCATTGGACCAGCGGCAGACCGGCATCGATCATCGTGGCAAATTGCCTCGTAAAAACCACGATGTCCTTGTCCGTAACGGACCCGCCGCCGAAACCGAATTTGATACTTAATGCGCCAGCCTTTTGCTGGATCGAGGTCACCAAGATATTCTGCTTTCGAAGAAGCCCGATCACTTCCTCGCGCGTCTTGGCCACGATCTCGCCCTTCTGCTGGGCCCCTTGTCTCGTCTTCCCTGTCCAGGCAAACGTCGCCATCAATTCACCGTCCCCTTCGGTTACCGAACCGCCCGCTGTTCCTTACCCGGTTGTGGAGCCATTCCGCTCCGTCCTAACATATTGATCAGCTCTTCGACGTTGCTGCTCCGGTTGACGGCATCGTCATAGGTAATCAAGCGCCTTAGGTAGAGTTCGGCCAACGACTGGTTCATCGTCTGCATGCCGTGTTTCGACTGCCCCGTTTGCATCGTGGAATAGATCTGATGGACTTTGTCTTCCCGGATCAAGTTGCGGATCGCGGGGGTGGGAACCATGATTTCCAACGCCAGGACCCTTCCCTGCCCGCTCGCCTTGGACATGAGCTGCTGGGACATGACCCCTTCCAGAACAAACGACAACTGAGCCCGCACCTGGGCCTGCTGAAACGGCGGAAACACATCGATGATCCGGTTGATCGTCTGGGCGCAGGAATTGGTGTGAAGCGTGGCCAAGGTGAGGTGACCGGTCTCGGCAATCGTCAAAGCGGCCTCGATCGTTTCAAGATCACGCATTTCCCCGATCAGCACCACATCGGGATCCTGCCGGAGAATATATTTCAGAGCGGATTTAAAGGATTTGGTGTCCGAATTGACCTCCCGTTGATTGACCAGGCATTTTTTGTGTGGATGAAGGAACTCGATCGGATCCTCGATCGTCACAATATGTTCGTGCCGCTCGCTGTTGATGGTGTCGATCATCGTGGCCAGGGTGGTCGATTTCCCGCTCCCCGTCGGACCGGTCACCAGAATTAGGCCTCGGGGACGCTTGACCAGATCCCGCACAACGGGAGGCAGTCCCAGTTCATCAAAGGTCATGATCTTGAACGGGATGGTCCGGATCGCTGAGGCCACGGCCCCACGCTGCATAAAGACGTTCGCGCGAAACCGGCTCAGCCCTTTCAATCCGAAGGAGAAGTCGAGTTCGCTCTCCTCTTCAAATTTGTGCTTCTGGGCATCGGTTAGAACGCTGTAGACCAGCTGTTTGGTCTCGGCCGGGGTCATCGGCGGCATGTTTAACGGGACCAGATCGCCATCCACCCGAATCTGCGGCGGGGTTCCGGTGGTGATGTGAAGGTCGGAAGCGCCCTTTTCGATCATGGTTTGGAGCAACTGATACAGATTGGCCATTCGTCTCCTTCTATTTATTCATTATAACAGGGAACCTTGCGGAATTAATAACGATCCTCCCTGACCGCCAAAGCCCGCGCAGACCGCGGGTGTAACCGGGCGATGGGATTTCAGATTGCACCTCATCATGATCTTTTAAAATCAATCCGCGAAGGTCGATTCCACGACCTCTTCCAATGTGGTCAATCCTTCACGGACCTTGGCCAAGCCGCTCATGCGCAACGTTTTCATCCCCGCGCCGATCGCCCGCTTCTTGATCTCATCCGCTGAAGCCCCCTGGAGAACCAATTCCCGGACCTCTTCCCCGATGGGCATCACCTCATACAAGGCGATCCGGCCCTTATAGCCCGTATCACTGCAGGCTTGGCATCCTTTGCCTTTATAACAGACCGCACTTTTAGCTTCCTCCTCCGACATACCCCCTTTGACCAGTGTCTGGATCGGAATCTTTTCAATCTCTTTACAATCCTTGCAGACCCGCCGGACCAGCCGTTGGGCCAGGATCAAAACCACCGAAGAGGCCACCAAGAACGGCTCGATGCCCATGTTAAGAAGTCGGTTGATCGTGCTGGGTGCATCGTTGGTGTGCAACGTGGACAAGACCAAATGCCCGGTCAGGGCGGCCTTGACGCCGATCTCGGCCGTTTCATAATCCCGGATCTCACCCACCATGATGATGTCGGGATCTTGTCGGAGGAAAGAACGGAGTGCGGCCGCAAAATTAAGACCGATCTCGTCCTTCATTTGGACTTGATTGATCCCCATCAAGTTGTACTCGACCGGATCCTCGGCCGTCATGATGTTCACATCGATGGTATTAATATAGTTCAAGGCGGAGTACAGTGTGGTGGTTTTACCGCTTCCGGTAGGACCCGTGACCAACACCATGCCATACGGACTGCCGATCGCCTTCATAAAATTTTCTAAGGCATTGGGTTCAAAACCCAGTTTGGTGAGATCCAATGTCAGATTACTTTTATCCAAGAGCCGCATCACGATCTTCTCGCCGAACAGGCACGGAAGAGAAGACACGCGGAGGTCAACCTCTTTATCCTCAAATCTCATTTTAATGCGCCCGTCTTGAGGTAGCCGCCGTTCGGCAATGTCCAGTTCGGCCATGATCTTCAATCGGGAGGTCAGGGCGGCCTGTAATTTCTTCGGCGGGGCCATCACCTCGTAAAGGGATCCGTCCAATCGGTACCGCACCCGGAAACTTTTTTCATACGGCTCGATATGAATATCGCTCACTTTCTTCTTGATCGCCTCGACCAAAATCAGATTCGCCAGCTTCACCACCGGCGCATCCTCTACCTCCGCCTTCAATTGGTTAATATCCACTTCCTCTTCACGAACGATAGAGAGATTCGCCTCGGTTTCAAGGACCTCCATGTCTTTCAGAACCGTTTGGAGTTGCTTTGTGGAGACATCGTAGGACTTCGCAATGGCGGCCATCACGGCCGTATCCGAGGCGATCATGGGCTCAATCTCGTATCCGGTCATGAATTTGATATCATCCACCGCAAAGACATCGGTGGGATCCGCCATCGCCAGGTTGAGCGTGGCGCCGGAGCGTTTGATCGGGATGACGTGGTGTTTATAAACGACTTCAACCGGCACCAGTTTTGTGACGGCGGAGTCGATCTGGACCTTGGAAAGATCAATGGCGGGAATACCGTAATGTTGGCTAAGAAACTTCAGAAGCTTATCCTCTTCGACAAAATTCATCTTGACGAGGATACTTCCCAAGCGGCCGCCCTCCTTTTTTTGGACGAGGAGAGCTTTCTGGAGCTGTTCCTCCGAAATGACACGAGCCGCCGTGAGCACTTTCCCTAATCGTTCAGGAACCAAGGTTGCTTCCTCTAATTCGGATGAACGAAACCTCTGCTTTTTCAGTTTACTGGATCGTTTTCAAATTGTCAATGTCGCGTACGTGCTTCTATGGCATGATGGCCTGATGAAGGGCCTCTCGCATGACATCCACTGGAGGCCGCCGACCTGTCCAGATTTCAAAGGAAAGTGCCCCTTGATGGACCAGCATCCCAAGCCCTGAAATCGTCATGGCCCCGGCCTTTTGAGCCTGTTTGAGCAGAGCCGTCATCGGTGGTTTATAAATTAAATCACACACGACATGATGCGGTCTCAAAATAGTGGAGGAAAGAAGGGGAGGATCGGCTGGATTCATTCCAACCGATGTGGCATTAATAATGATATCGGACTGTTGGGCGCCTGTTTTAAGAGCCTCTTCAGCCCAAGGAAGGACAGAAACGGAGCACTGAACCGACGATCGTCGTAGATTCCGGGCCAGCCCCTGGGCCCTTTCCGATGAACGGTTTGCGATCAACAACGTCCTTACGCCATCAAGGGCCAACTGAAACGCAACCGCTCGTGCCGCCCCTCCCGCCCCTAAAAGCAGGACCCGCAGCCCTGCTACTGAACGGCCGGTCTCCTCCCTCAAGGCCCCAAGGAACCCTCGGCCGTCGGTATTGTGACCGATCAGCCGGTCACGTTGGATTTCAACCGTGTTCACCGCTCCAATGAGCTTGGCCTCGGGGGTCAAACGGTCCATAAAAGCCATGATCCGTTGCTTGTGCGGAATCGTCACGTTGAAACCGCGGAACCCCAGCCATTGCAATGCATCCACGGCGGACCGCATCCGGCGGGGTTCTACCGCCAAGGGAATATAGCAGTAGTCCATGTCCAACGCCTCAAAAGCCGCATTGTGCATTAACGGGGAGAGGGAATGCCGGATGGGGTAACCGATAATGCCAAGCCACCGGGTTCGACCGTTCATCAAACGGGCCTTTTCTTCGATGATTTTGTCCGGGACGGGGACAGCACCCGCTAAGCCTGCTCGGAATTCAGATGGCGAATTCCCCGATAGATGTAATGCAGCCCGGAAAGAATCGTCAACCCAACCGTCCCCACCAGGACTGGAAAAAGAGTGACCGTGTTGCCCTGGACCACTGCCGTCAGTAAAACCAATGTCACGTAGATCAATTGAAGCGCCGTCGTGCTTTTCCCGAGAAAGGTGGGTGAGATTTCCATCTGAGTTTGGGTTAGGTGGAGAATCAAGGCACCCAAAATCAAAATGATATCACGGCTGACCACGATCACTGCACTCCAAACCGGGATGATTTGCAGAATGGCAAGGGCCAGAAAGGAGGCGGTCAGGAGCAACTTATCCGCCATGGGGTCGAGGTAGGTCCCCAGTCGCGTCCTCTGATTCGCAAGCCGCGCGATCAGACCATCCAGGCTGTCCGTTAAGCCGGCAGCGATAAAAATGGCCAAGGCCCACCCATGGTAACCGTAGATCAATAAATTAATGAAAACCGGTATGAACAGAATACGAAGAATGGTGAGTATATTTGGAAGGTTCATCCTCGAGAGCCATGGGTGACAAAAAGCATGATGGATTATAAGAAACGGCTGAGGGATTGTCAAACGAATGCAACGGCCCCCTCCGGCCTCAAGAAGGCGAATCGAGAAGCGATGCGTTCATCGAATGCAAAAAAGTTATTGATTGCTCAGGGTGAACTCGCTATAATCGGCGCCATCAGGGAGATCGGTTGATGAATCGCATCACGGAACGATACCAAATTGAAGGACAAGACGAGCGACAACGCGTCTTCAATCGCCTGGTGGACATCCAGCGGATCGATAAAGGGTACAAGGCCGTCTTTCATTATGAAGGACTGACGTTTGAGACAGAGGCCTTTCGCACGGTCGATGAAACACTTCGCGATTTTATTTCTCAGTTACAACGGTCCGGCTTCTCGCACCTCCGCGCCCGCCTGAATTTCCGGGGAGAGCGTTATCTGGCCGAGCGGGAACCCTGGGTGAATTACCCCGATGGCGCGTTGCAGAAAGCCGGTCGCACTTAACCATCGACAGACGGTCGTTTAACCGTTGAGTCCCATTCAGGGTTTTAAAGACCATTTCCGTTTATTCTTATGAACCCAAACAAAAAAATGAGCCCGGTTGAGAAAAAGAGATGGGAGCTCTGGGCCATCTCCTTTCTTCTCTTGCTATCCTCGGCCGGAACCGTTATCGTTTTCAGCCTCCTGACAGAACAACCTTTGGTCATTATAATCTTCCTGGGCATCTTTTTCCTGCTTTTCTGTGCCTACATCATCGACAATGAATTCAAACTTCAAAAGATCCAGAAACAGCTTCGCGAGGAACAGTTTAAAGTACTGGAGGAAGAGGTCAAAATCTCCGCACTGCAGATCCGCCTCAAGGAATTGGCGGTGTTGCAGAAAGCGATGACGGCGATCGGGATGGAAACGCAACCCGAGAAAGCCCTCGATACGATCTTAAAGGCCGCGCTGGAGCTTTTTACGGCCGATCGCGGTTCCATTATGCTGGTGAATGAAGCCAGACAGACGCTCGTCATCGCCTCGTCCGTAGGCATCAGGCCGGAATACCTGGCCCAGAGCCGTCCCAAGATCGGTGAAGGGATTGCAGGATATGTTGCCCAGACCGGCGAGGCCCTGCTCCTTCCCCAAAAGATCAATACGGATCAGTATAAGAACTTCGAGATCAAAGCAACTGAACTGCGTTCCGGAATCTGTGCCCCGCTGCGCAGTCGGGAAAAAATCATCGGGGTGATCAACTATTCCATCACCGATCCCACAAAACGCCTCTTTACGGAATACGACCTCAAACTTCTCAGCATCTTCGCTCAGTACGCCACACTGGTGATCGAGGCAGCCGGAGCGGCCCGTTTAAAATAAACCGTTTGTTGACCGAGCTCACTTATCCTCGGAAAACTCCGCATTGCACACCCCTATCCGACTTGTTATAATGCCGTTATGACCGCTTCGGTCTCATCCCTCGTTTCAGATCTGGTTCGTCTTCTCGGAGAATCAAAGGTCCTGTCCGACTATCCCACTCGAACCGCTTATGCGATTGACGCCAGCATCTATCGGATCGACCCGCAAGCCGTTGTGTTGATCGAACAGGAAACCGATCTGCTCAAGGTGATCGAATATGCTCAACGGCGCCGGATTCCCCTCACCGCTCGGAGCGGCGGGTCGAACCTGACCGGCAACGCCATTGGTGAAGGCATCATTCTTGAATTTTCACGATTGAACCGCATCCTTGAATTGAATCGCGAAGAAAGATGGGTCCGGGTCCAGCCGGGAAAGATCTACGGCGAGCTGAACCGGGACCTGGAACCCCACGGCCTTTTTTTCGCCCCCGATCCGTCCAGCGGCGATGTGTGTAAGATCGGGGGAATGTTGGGCAACAACTCGGCCGGCCCTCACACCCTCAAGTACGGAGCCACCAAGGACAACGTCCATGAACTCCGCGCGATCCTGTCCGATGGCCGAGCCCTCGCGGTTCGTCCCTGTCCATTGGATCGTCCCGAATTCGAGCGGCTGATCGGTCAAGACGACCGCCTTCGCGAACTCTACACCCTATTGCAATCCAACCGCTCCCTCATTCGACAACACCGGATCGGTGTGAGCAAGAACAGCAGCGGTTATAATCTTTTCGACATGGTCGATCGTCTGGAACAAGGCGTTTTTGATCTCACGAAACTCTTTATCGGAAGCGAAGGAACGTTGGGTTTCATCACAGAAGCGAAGCTGCGGTTGAGGGATCGTCCGGCCCGGACCGCGACCGCGTTGGTTTATTTCAACCGCCTGGAAGAAGTCGGCCATGCGGTCAATTCCTTTCTCTCTTTTCGTCCCAGCGCGATGGAACTCATGGACGCCAGCTCGCTTAACTTGATTGGCAGGGGTCGTTTCGGCATTCCTCAGGAGGCCGCGGCCATGCTCCTGGTCGAGTTCGATGAAGAACCGATCGAGGACAAGATCCATCGGATCTATGAGACGACCAAGACCTATCGGCTGAGTCGACCCATCGATGTAGCCCGAAGCGACCAAGTCCACGGTCAGGAACAGCAAGAGGCGCTGTGGAGGGTCCGAAAGGCGATCTACCCGACTCTTTACCGGTACGACGCAAAGAGAAAGCCGATTAATTTTGTGGATGACGTCGTGGTCCCGGCCGCACGGCTCCCGGAGCTCATCGCCTATCTGGACCGGTATTTCAAAGAAATGGACATACCCGTGGCCATCTACGGCCATATCGGCGATGGAAACGCCCATATCAACCCGCTCATGGACATGAAAAACTCGGAAGACGTTCAACGGATGGCGACCATCTCGAAAGAGATTCATTCCGTCGTGATCCATCAATTCGGCGGATCCCTTTGCGGTGAACACGGAGACGGTCGGGTTCGGGGCGAGTTTCTGCGCGAACTGTACGGGGAAGAGGTCTATGCCCTGTTCACACAGGTGAAGCGACTCTTCGATCCCGATCAGATTCTCAATCCGGGCGTCAAACTTACCCGGGTGCCGTTCACAACCCATCTGGACACCGAACGGCTGGCGAAACCCTGCGCCACCTGCGGCAAATGCAACACCGTCTGCCCGGTCTACGACATCACGCAAGAGGAATCGAACGGTGCCCGCGGCTGGTTCCATATCCTCACCGCATCCGACTATTCGTATGAAAAAGCCGCGCGCGTCGTTGAGGCCTGCGTCAACTGCAAATCCTGCTATGCCGTCTGTCCCGCAGGAATCGACGTTTCAAAATACGTCCTCGAAAAACGGGCGGAGCGCCCGAATCGGTTGACCGGTCTCATTTTTGGCCTTCAGGCACAACCGTGGCTGTTCGAATCGTTACTGAAATTGGCCGGATGGACACAACCGCTGTGGGATACTTCCGCCGGACGAACGGTTCTGGAATATCTTACCCGTCCGATCTTAATGGGCCTTTCTCCGACCGCACGCCTTTCCTGCAAGATCATCCTTCCACGGTTGGCCACGCGAACGCTGCGTCAACGCTTTGCATCGTTGACGGAGGAAGCAGGGGGAAACGGAACGGTGGCTTATTTCCACGGCTGCGCGGCCAACTATTTCCGGGACGGCGTGGGAGAGGCCGTGATTCGCCTTCTTCAACGACAGGGAACCCGCCCGGTACTTCCCCGGCAGCGATGCTCCGGAACACCGATCGAAACCTATGGTCATCGGGAGTTGGCCCGGAAATACGCACGCTTCAATATGGAGTCCTTGCTCCGGTTTGAGACGGTCGTGACGGGATGCGCCTCGTGCACCTTCATGCTGAAGGATTACGCCCGGCTTTGCTCAGACGAACAGGACCGGGCGCGGGCGGCCGATCTGGCCGGACGGGTGAAGCATATCACGGAATACCTGATCGAGACGGGAACCCGTCCTCCCAATCCGGCGGCGGACGTTCCGCCGAAGACCGTCGCCTATCACTCCTCTTGCCACCTGCGGGCGGCCGGGGTCACGAAAGAGCCGAGGGAATTGCTTCGCCGAATTTCTGGCATGCGGTTTATCGAGATGCGGGACGCCGACCGGTGCGCCGGCGGGGCGGGAACCTTTATCGTTAAAAATTACGAGCAGTCCCGACGGATCTTCGAGCGTAAGCGGCGGGCGATTGTCGAATCCGGGGCGGACGTGGTCGCGACGAGTTGCCCCGCCTGCATGATCCAGCTGAAAACCGGAATGCAAAATAACATCCCGGTTAAGCA
>JACQBZ010000037.1 GCA_016194285.1 Nitrospirota bacterium
ACACGCCAATGTCGTATCTCGGGCTGATCGGAAGAATAAACTTGTAAATGGGAGAATGACTGATCCGCCAGTTGAATGGCCAACTGATTGATCGCCCCGCGAAGCGCCTCGGCGGCATAAACATTCGCCCGGCCCGGATCTTTTTCCTGTCGCCGCAAAAGCTTATCCGTCGTTCCCTCCCAGAGAAGTTGTCCGGTGCGGGTGCTGACCAGCTTCAGGTTTACAAACTGAACATGCCCCTCGATACGATGGTCCGAATCGCTTTGGCCATAGAAATGAACCAACTCACCAAACAGGACGGCGTCGATACCCTGCGAACCAAGCTGTCGGATACGATCGGATGAGGACGGATTAAGCGGTTCGGACATCACCCGGATTCGGCTGAAGACGTGCGAGACCCGAAGATGTTGAACCATCCGTTCTGTCACGATTTCGGCGAGATTGGACGGTAGCTTCCGTTGAGTGGCCCAGGATTTCTCTTCCGCAGAACGTCGGTCTTCCAGAACCGCCACGGCTACATTCAAGAAGTGAGGGTGGGGCGCGATAAAGATTTCGCTGTCTTGCAGCGAATAAGACGCGGGCTGAACCGACGCGCAGCCGATCGCGACGAAACCGACGCAACCGGCGGCCAGAATCCTGCCCAGCATCAAATGGCGCCGAGTTGATTCCCCCCCCGACCGGTCAATGCTACTTGAGCGACGCGATAAACTCATCGATTGGAATCGCCGGCATCGTCAGGAATTGTACAGAGCCTCGCGAGCCTAACTCCACCGAAATCTTGGCAATGGCCTTGTTGTCCTTGGCCTCAATAATGTTTACAAAGTCATACGGGCCCAGAAGAGCGTACTGAGCGACCACTTTGGCCCCCATCGACTCGATTTCTTTGTTCACCTGATTAATACGGCTGGGTTTGGCCTTGATGGTCTTCCGGCCTTGATCGGTCAGTGTGCTAAGCAAGACATAGGTCGGCATGGCAAATCCTCCTTATGGTTTGAAGCGATTTGGATGAAAGGGTATTCAGTTTACACGGTTTAACCGCTTTTTTCAAGCCATGCCTCCTCCGCCTCCGTCGATCACCCGTTTCGGCCGGCGCGGCCAGAAGGAAGGTCAGTTGAACTGGACAAGGGCCATCTGTTATACTGATTCAGGTTTTAGGAGAGAACATATGGTCACGATGGAAAATATACAACAACGGCTTGGCGTGCTGGCCTGCCCGATCTGTCATAAAAATGAATTCTCACTCCGAATCAAATCGGAAAATCCGGATGGAGAGAATGTCTACACGGCCATGTGCGCCGGCTGCCGGTATACCTTTCCCGTCAGCACCGAAATTATGCTTTACCAACTCTCGAATCCCGATATCGTTTCCTGGTTGAAAGGATTCCCCTGTCCGAAGTGCGGAATATGCGAGGCGGAAATGGACTTTCGCTGCACCGTGACGGTTCGGGAAAGCCGTTTGTTTCTCCGATGCAAGAGCTGCCTGTTCGAATTCAATGAAGTCATGGCCGCAGAAGCCTATGAATGAGAAAATGAGAATAACGGAGGGAAGTTCACCGATGACACCCGAAATGATCAATTGCCTTGCCGAGGTGGCCGGCGCATTGGAAAAACTGAATCGGGCCCTATCCGCCGAACTGACCGAGATCGAGCGCGATGGAGCCACGTCTTCGAAGATCCAGCATCTGAAGGAAGGCATCAAAGCGGTCAAGGACAGCGGAAATATGGTGCTGATCTGGGCGGACTATATCGCCCGCGGGGATCTGGAAGATCCTGAGAACCCCGACGTGATCCGGGATCCCAACCCTCGATAGATCCCAGCAAGCCCCTACGCAATAGTCCGTCCGGTGATTCGGGCCATCGCTTCGAAATATTTGTCGGTGGTCTTCTGGACGACTTCTTTCGGAAGATGCGGGGCCGGCGGCTGACGATTCCAGCGAATGGAATCCAAGTAATCCCGGACGTATTGCTTGTCGAAACTGGGCTGAGAACCTCCGGGAACATAGCCGTCCTTTGGCCAGAACCGGGAGGAATCGGGCGTCAGAACCTCATCAATAAGCACAAGATGCCCCGTTTCGGGATCGAGGCCGAACTCGAGCTTGGTATCTGCGATAATAATCCCTCGACCGTGCGCAAAATCCGCCGCCCCCTTATATATCTTCAGACTGATTGAGCGCACCTCCTCGGCAACGGCCTCCCCAATCATCTCTTTCATCCGCTCGAAAGAAATATTCAGGTCATGCCCTTCGGTGGCCTTGGTGGACGGCGTAAAAATCGGATCGGGCAGCTTTTCGGACTCCTTCAGTCCGGATGGCAACGGCAGATCGCAAACCGTCCCCGTTTTCTGATATTCCTTCCAGCCGGAACCGGATAAATACCCCCGGACAATGCATTCGACCGGGAGAGGTTTTGCCTTCCGCACCAGCATGCTCCGGCCGTCGAGGATCTCCTTGAACCGCTGACAGGGCTCCGGGAATTCGGCAACCTCCGTACTGATGAGATGGTTGGAGACGGGTTGATCAATCGATCGGAGCCAGTCGAACCAAAACTTCGAGAGCCGGGTCAAGACATATCCTTTACCGGGGATTCCATCCGGCAGGACCACATCAAAGGCCGAGATTCGATCCGTCGCCACCAGGAGCAGCGCGTCTCCCAGATCGTAAATGTCCCGTACCTTTCCCTGCTTTTTCGGTCCAAGGGTTTCCAGGTGCGTCTCCAGCACCAGGGAACCGGCCCATGAGTATTGCTTTTCCATAACCGCCGCGCTCTCCGTTCAGGGTTTCGATCCGCATGAATAAACAAAGCCCTCCGGATGACCGGAGGGCTTTGTCATTTCGAAACGGACATTGATTTGACTAAATGTTCTGCATGAACCGGTTTACGTCATCCTTGGAGACCTTTTGCGCGGACTCGCTTGCCGCTTCCGCGCCCACGTTTGCCGCGACCGGAACCCGGGTCGGGTCCACCAGGCGAAGTCCGCCGATCACGCGCTCGACGATCAACTCCACCGGCATCGTCATCCCGCCGAAGACGCGGGGGCCGGCGATCAAGTGGGCCTTGCATTCGCCGTACAGCGCGGTCGAGACTTCCCGCGCCAGCCATCCGGGATAATTAAATTCCGGAATTACGAGTAGTTTTGCATTGCGGCAGGCCTCCTGCAGTTCCAGAGTCGGGAAGGGACGCAGTGACCGGATCTTGATCAGGCCGACAGGGACCCCCTGTTCCTCCAGAAGGCGAACCGCCTCACGGGACTGCGCAGCAGCCGAACCCGAGGCCACGAGGAAGATATCCGCATCCGGATTGTTCACCTCCAAAAGTCCATCCATATAGCGACGGATATATTTCTTGGCCCGCTCCTGCGCCGCCCAGACTTCCTGCTGCCAGACGGCATGGATGTTGTAGGACATAAAGTTGCTTTTTTGAACGGGCGCATCCCGTGAAAGACGCGCCGGCGGATTCTCGGCATCCAGCACCGGAACCGCCCCGTGATAAGCCTCGCGGGGAGGAAGCTTGATATCCTTGGGCGGCATCATGACGTAGCCGCGGGCATGGGTGACGAAGAATCCGTCATAGGCAATGCCCACCGGAAGCGTCACGTCGTTCATTTCCGAAATGATAAACGACTTCAAGATGAAATCGAACACGTCCTGCTGGTTTTCGGCATGAAACAGGATCATCCCGGTATTCAACAAATAGGAAATTTCAATGTTGTCCGGCTGGATCGCCAGCGGGGCATTAACGACACGGCAGGTAAAGATAATGACGGCGGGGAGACGGTGTCCCGGCCAGGAGGCGATCGCTTCGATGCCGCGCAGCGTCCCCGGTCCGGCCGTGGCCGTGAAACAGCGCACGCCGGCCCGCGAGGCGCCGGCAATGGCCGACATCACACCGTACTCTTCTTCGCCGCGATAAAACTCCTTTACGTACCCTTCCCCATAGAGAACGCCGATCAACTGCATCGTCTCGCTTTGGGGCGTAATGGGATAGGCCACCGAGAAATCGACGTTGGCCCGACGAATCGCTTCCTTGCCGGCTTCAGATCCGGTGATAAAGAGGCGTTCGCGAGGGGCTTCAAAAAACAGATGCTCGGGTGTAACCACCCTCTGTTTTTTGGCCTCGCCATGCGGGTCCTTTCCGGCTTCCACTTTGACGGCCGCCGAGGTGATCGGGTCTCCCTGAGGATTGGTCTTCTGCTCGGTTTCGGTCGATTCGCTCATTGGTGATTTACCTCCCTCATGAAACGTATACGGGTGGGGACAGATTTCAAAAACGTATACGAAAGGGGACAGATTTGAAATCAGTCCCCGCCTAGTATATCTGGCCTTCGCGCAGCGGCATCCCTTTCGGGGAACCCGCCATCGGCATCGCCAGACCCTGCGTTCGGAATTGAGCCCACTCCTCCGGGGTCACGATTTCGCGTTTTCCACCGCCGAAAGGAGGTCGGGTGGGCGCAGGAATCCCCATGGACTCACGCACCTTTCGAATCACCTGGGCCAGCCTCCGGATTTTTATTTCATCCGAATCCCGGATCGTCAGCATCGCGTCCTCATGTCCCTGTTCAGCGCAGACCGCTGCCGTCAGGCAATTGGTTCCGGCCCGGATCATCTTGAGCGTGAGATTGGCATAATGACAATGCACGCCGATGAAGATGCAGACCTCGATCTTGTTGTGCCAAATCGTCAGATTGGGATGATTGGGATTGATCTCCTCTTCCGGTTCGATCTTCGGATATTTCGGACGGTAATCCGGCATCGGAATGATCATCACACCCGGG
>JACQBZ010000043.1 GCA_016194285.1 Nitrospirota bacterium
ACGGCAAACTCTTTGGTGATGACCGTCAACCCTTTTTTGCGCCCCGTTTTGTCTACCTTGGCCTTCGCACGCCGCCGCTGAAAGCCCGGCGGGATCATCCGAAGGACCTTTCGCGCTTCCTCCGTCCATTGGAGCTGGATATCGTCATAAGCCGTTTCGGTCTCCAGCCCTCCCTCGGCCTTGGCGGCGGCCTCAAAAATGGTTTTGTCCAGAAACTTGAACTGTTCGCCCCCCGCATTGCAGATCGGGCATTTCACCGGCTCATCGCCCTTGGCCGTGTATCCGCAGCTCTGGCAAACATAGTAATTGACCGGATGGGGCGCAGCCTCGGTATCGGCCACCTGGGAGACCATGCCGGCCAGACCCTGACCCATGAGATCCCCTACCACCCCGTCGCTTGCGGTCATTTTATTCCGATCGATGCCGGCGGCATCCAGTTGCTTGCCGAGGTTTTTCATGGCGTCGATCGCTGATTTGGGAAGAATATCGCCCATGGCGCCGTCCACCACCGTGTTGCTGATGATCGTGTAACCCTTTTCGATCGCATAGCGGTAAACGGCTGTCTTGGCCATGCCCCGTGCAAAGACCGGGACGCGTTCCATCCGTTTGAGCGCCTCTTCCGTCCAGGCCACCGTATATTCCGCCACCGCATCGATGGGCGGAACGAATTTGCGGCTGGAGATCAGGACGTTGCAGGGAACCAGTCGAAGCAGATTCTCCGTGTTGCTGCCGACGTCCATATCCTCGTCGGAATGGACCCCCACGCGCCCCAGGATCAGCAGCCAGGGTTTTTCCCGTCGGACATACTGGAGGATTTTATCGAACGGTTTTCCATCCAACAGGGCGGTCTTGATCTGAATTCCTTCTTCTTCCGCCACCTTCTTGGATATTTCAAGATGGGATTGATAGATTTTTGCGAGCCCGCTGTCGATCACTTCTTCGTGAAGTTTTTCTTGCTGTTTGAACCGGAAGACCTTGCCCGCTTCCTCGGAGAGAACGCCGGAAATGCTGTTGAACATCGCATAATGGAAGTAGGGATCGAAGGCCGAAACGGCATCGACTTCGCAATTCAGGGCTTTGGCCAAAGCCAGAGCGGTTTTAAGCCCGCCGAAAGACTGGGCGCTGCCGTCCACCGCAACCGTAATCTTGCCCCCGCCGTTTAACGGCTTGAGGTCCTTCACGATGAATAGATCGGCCGACCGGACCCGACGCACGACGCGTTCGGTGACGCTGCCGATCATGCTGTCCCTTACCGCGCCGACGCCCAGCGCGCCCATGACGACAAGATCGTAGCCGTTTCCATTGATGTCGTCCACCAGAACTTTGAAATTTTTCCCTTCCAGCGATCGCTCTTCCAGTGGAATATTATCGGCGGCGCATTTTTTTTCAACGACATCCAAATAGGAGTCGGTAATGATCTGGAGCCCGCGGGTGATCAGCGAGTCATGGATCTTCCGCTGGCGTTCGAGTTCCTGCTCGTCATGGTATTCTTCCGGAAGGCCCGCCTCCATTTGTTTGAATCGGCGGTCATGCAACTTTGCGGCATAAACGTGGCTTCCGATCACTTTGGCCCCGAATTGTTTGGCGAGACGGACGCCGATGTCCACGGCCATATTGGAATAATCGGAATTATCAACTGGAATGTAGATCTGCTTATACATGCGTGCCCCCTATGAGTCCATCCCCTCTACGACCTGACTACGGGACTTTTGACGGCCTCCCCCCAGACCCGGTTGACAGGGGTGGGCCGTTTTCGAAGGTCAAAATAATAGCATGATCACTTTTTTAAATCAACTTTTTTAGTAAAAAGCTGTGGGGCTAACCCTGAACGAGGTCGACGTCACCGCCGCTTCCACCCTTAAGCGGCAGAGTCTTATGGCATTTTGGACATTTTACATAAACCAGATTGTCAAACAACCCAATGCTGTAGTGGTGCGCCAGCATATCAAATCGCGTCTGACAATTTGGGCAGGCCGCGACATATCGGGCGGAAGTCTTCAGAAGCTTCGTTTCCAGGGCTTCCACCGACTTTTGAAGGGAGAGAATCTGGGATTGAAGTTTCTGAACCTGTTTCTGGAGGTCTTGAGCGGACAGCGCATCGGAATCGAGCAAGATTTCTTTAGCATTTGAGTCGACGTTCATCTTTTATTTCACTCCCGAGTCTGATGATAAAGTGATCCGAACTTTAACATAAGTTCTGTGGAAATACAAGAGAAACCCGTCCGGCGGTCAGAATTGGCTTGACACCCTTGGTAAAAATATCATAGACTTAATCACACATCTTTCAATCATAGTGGGGGGCTGCCATGACTCTTTTTCGTAAGATCGCTGCACTCACTTTCTTTCTGGTAATCGTTGGATCCCTCGATTCTTTCGCGCAACGCTTTCCACCGACTTATAAAGGTGAACTGGATGTCTGTAGCAGAGTAGCGGCCGGTTTGAAAGAGGGGAAGTCCGTCGAATCGGCTCTCGTGGACCTTTTCCTTGTGTATTCCGATCAACCCACCCAACTCTATCGTTCAATCCAGCGAACGATTATTCATAACGCGATCCAGGTTTGCCATTTTGAGGGTACCGAAGTCATTGGTGCTGCTTTGAGGATCGATATGAACCTGCCCCTGCTGGTCTTGTCCTTGGTCGATGCGGGTGTTAACCCGCAATCGCTCCGCGATGCTCTGCAACAGGCCGGACTCGATCGTCCAAGAATTGATGAGGCCTTTGAGGTGGCAGGGATGGAGGCTCAAATCCCTTCCACAGACTACACTAGTGCCCTCCCAGCTCCTTTTGAGATATATGGCGGGGGGAGTGCTTTCGGTGGGGCCACAGGCGGCGGGCTTGGCCAAGCAAGCCCTTTTATGCCGTAGGGCAGGCGTAATAAGACATTATTTTAAAAAATTATGAGTTCAACTCCCCAAAAGGGGAGAACTTTTCTCAAAAAAGGAAAAAAATTGCCCCCACGGGAAACCCGGTCAAGAATCCAGGCATAATATCTTCCATAATCAGTAATACTACAAAGTATATTCCAACGGAGCTATCAATTATTTTATTGCTAAAATTGGCATAAGTCTTGCTTAATCATCTAACATTTAATACATGGGGAGACGAATGGAAAACAGATCAAAGCAGCTGATTGGGAAAATCCTCGATAAGAGAGCCCAAGTCGCCATCATCGGAATGGGCTATGTCGGTTTACCATTGGCGGTTGAATTTGCCAGGGTGGGTTTCAAGGTGACGGGATTGGACATCGATGCCGAAAAAATCCGGGCCTTGCAGGCGGGTGACTCGTATATCCCGGACATTCCTTCGACCGCTGTCCGGAGTTTGGTGAAAGAAGGCCGGTTTTACCCAACCACCGATCCGGAAATCTTGAAGACCATGGACACGGTTACGATTTGCGTCCCGACGCCTTTGCGGAAAACCAAAGATCCGGATCTCTCGTATATTATGAATTCCGTTGAGGTGATACGCCGCTCCCTTCACCCGGGGCAGTTGATCATTCTCGAGAGCACCACCTATCCCGGGACGACGGACGAAATGGTGCTTCCAATGCTTGAAGAAACCGGTCTTAAAGTAGGCCGGGACTTTTTCCTCGCTTTTTCACCGGAACGGGTGGATCCCGGGAACAAACAGTACACCACACGAAACACCCCGAAGGTCGTCGGCGGGATCACCGCCGAATGCACTCAAATGGCTCGCACCCTTTATGAGCAGGCGATTGAGAAGGTGATTTCGGTTTCTTCGACCAAGGTGGCCGAAACCGTGAAGCTGCTCGAGAACACTTTTCGCAGCGTCAATATCGCTCTGGTGAACGAGATCGCGCTCATGAGCTACAAGCTGGGTATTAATGTCTGGGAAGTGATCGATGCGGCCGCCACCAAGCCGTTCGGCTTTCTCCCGTTTTATCCGGGTCCCGGGATCGGAGGACATTGCATTCCGATTGATCCGTTTTACTTATCATGGAAAGCGCGACAGACCGGGTTTGAGGCCCGATTCATCGATCTGGCGGGGCAGATCAACAGTCGTATGCCCGAGTACGTGGTCGAAAAAGTCATGGAAGCGCTCAATCAGCATGGCAAATGTCTGAAAGGCGCCCGATTGTTGATTGTAGGTGTGGCCTATAAAAAAGACATCAATGACGTTCGGGAGTCGCCGGCATTGGACATCATCTCGCTGCTTGCACGGAGGGGCGCGCAGATTTCCTATCATGACCCGTTCGTTCCGTCCCTGCCGATCGAAGGAATCGAGCAACGCTCGAAAAAACTGGATGAGAAAACTCTCGAGGAACAAGACTGCGTGGTGATCGTGACGAATCACAGCGGTTTGGACTACGAAAAAATCGTGAAGACATCGAGATTGATTATGGATACCCGAAATGCCTTGAAGGGATTCAATGGTTCCCACATCGTGCGGCTTTAACGGGTAGGACACGTGATGCGCATCTTAGTCACAGGCGGCGCCGGATTCATCGGCAGCCATATTTCCGAGCGGTTGCTCTCGCTGGGTTACGACGTGACCGTTTTGGACGACCTCAGCACCGGGAAACTGGAAAATATCCAGGTCCTGATGGGCCATGCCCGGTTTCATTTTTGTCAGGGTTCCATTCTCGACCTGCCGCTTCTCCGGGAACTGATCCAGCGCCGTCGAATCGAACGAATATCCCACCAAGCGGCGCGTCCCAGCGTGGCCAGGAGCATCGAGGACCCGCTGGCGACGCATGAGGTCAATATCACCGGCACCTTGAATGTCCTGAAGGTGGCTCACGAAGCCGGTTGCCAGCGTGTGGTGGCTGCCAGCTCTTCATCCATCTACGGCAACACCCCGGTTCTTCCCAAACGGGAGGATATGCACTACCGCCCCCGCTCCCCGTACGCGGCCAGCAAAGTAGCCGGGGAACTCTATCTGCAGGTGTTTCATGCCGTGTACGGTCTCCAAACCATCGGCCTCCGGTATTTTAACGTCTACGGACCGCAGCAGGATCCGAATTCGCATTACGCCGCGGTGATTCCCAAGTTCATCCGTCTGGCCCTGAACGGAGAGCCGCTTCCGATTGAGGGAGATGGGGCACAAACGAGAGATTTTACGTATATCGACGATGTGGTCGGTGCCAATCTGTTGGGCTTGACGGCTCCGGAACTGCACGGAGAATGCGTGAATATCGGATATGGAGAACAGACGAGCATCTCGTCACTGGCCGAAACCGTCATCCGGCACACCCGTTCCTCTTCAAAGATTGTGCATCGGGATCCGCGTCCGGGCGATGTGCGGGATTCCCTGGCGGACATTTCACTGGCGCACAGTCTTTTGGGCTACAAACCGGAGTATCGTCTATCCGATGGACTGCTCGCAACCATTGATTGGTACCGGAAAAATCTCTCGTCGAGTAAAGGTGTTTGAAGATGCACTGGTATGCAGTAAATACAAAGCCCCGTCAGGAAAAGTTAGCGGAACTTAGCTTGCAAAGGCTGGGTGTGGAAACATTCAGCCCCCGGCTCAAGCAGAATAGATTGATCCGGAAAAGGCGGCAGACGGTCATTCGTCCTCTCTTCCCGGGATATCTCTTCGCCCGGTTTAACCTAGACAACCATTATCGAACCGTCAACTATGCGCAGGGCGTGCGAAGGATAGTCACCTTTGGGTCTGCCCCCACGACGGTAGACGAGGAGATGATCGAATCGATTAAATCCAGGCTTCTGGACGGCTGCGTGACTGTGCAAACACCCTCATTCTCGGCCGGACAGACCGTGCGTGTTCAATCAGGGCCCTTCCAGGGTTTGGAAGCGATTTTCGAACGCGAGATGGGCGATCAGCAACGGGTAGTGCTCCTGTTGCAAACGCTATCTTATCAGGCTCGTGTTGTCGTGGCACTGGAACAGCTCGTTCAGTGTTAAATCACTGGAGCACTTGACAATGAAACCAGTACTCTGAACGAGGAACTGAATGGCTTCTATTGGGCCGGTGATGCACCGGAATGGCGGCAGCTTGTCTTTTGCCTGCTGACGTGAATGTATCCATTCTTTTCTTTCTTGACGATCAAGTGGAAGTTATGGATTCATGAAATTCGTTAGAAGGGAGTTCGTATGGATTATAGGGGCGTTTTTACTCATGACAGGTCTTGAAGAAAGGGCAGAAGGGTCTGTGACATTGTCCCCCTCTTTTTCTGTTTCCGAAAGCTACAACGACAACCTTTTTTTTACGGAAACCAACCGAGAGGCGGATTTCACGACCTTGGTCGGACCATCATTAAATCTGGCCTATGAAAGCCAATACTTGAACTTCGTTGGAGGTTATCGAGGGTCCGCCGAATTTCATGCAAGACATCCGGAGGCCAATCGATACGCTCAGTCGGCTTCGTTTGGCCTGGGGATTCCTTTTCTATCCCATGAGATCAGGGGAGTTGATGTCCGGATTACCGAAGAAATAACCTATGCTCCGGAAGTACCTGCTTATTCCTTTGGCAAGACCCAGGAGGAACCTGGCGGTGCGACACAGATCAGCCAGATCCAGCAGACGGGCGGGGGCATTCAGGTCCCACGAACGGACACGTTCAGCAACAACGCGGGATTGGAATTAGGATATACTTGGCTGCCAAGGTTGAGAACGACAGTATCCTATGCAAATATAGTTACACGTTACCGGGGAAACGAGCTTCATGACTCTACGACTCATCAAGTCGGCCTGAAAGAGACCTATCAGTGGTCTCCCCGTACCCAATGGACCAATTCCTATAGTGTTGCTTTAAATATATATGAGCATGCGAATAACGAGGTTGTCCACCGCTTATCAACCGGGGCCGCGTATCAAATGAGTCCGTCCCTCTCGATCAATGGAAGCCTTGGGGTGGGCGTGGTGCAGGGAAATGGAAATAAAACCCAGTTAACTCTAAATACAGGATTGTCTAAGCAGTTCAGGAATGGAATCTTTTCCCTGAGCTATACCCGTGAAATAGGGACCGGGGGGGGTGTGGTCACAGCATCAACGCTCAAACAGGGAGTCGGGATGGAGTACAGCCAGAATGTGGGACGGAATACCTCAGTCTATGTACGGTTAGGCTACGTGAACAACCGGTCTTTCTCCGGTGAGAAATTGAAAATCTCTTCCTATACCGGGGAAACAGGGATCAATGTGGGCGTTTTGCCATGGCTGAGTGGAAGCCTGAGCTATTCTTATCTGAATCAGCAGTCATTGGGAACCATTGGGCAGGACAGCCAGAGAAACCTGGTCATGCTTGGGCTGACGGCAAGCGCGCCGCCCTGGAGAATCGTCAAGTGAATTTCGGAAGAGGATTTGATTGCCTCTTGAGGTATTCATGGCCTTGTTGTTTAAGTTCAAAGGAGGACGAATATGAGTGATCTGAAGGAATTGGAAGAGAAAAGTATTTTCACGATTCGAGAGGCGCAAGCCCGGTTTAAAAATCTGGCGGCTCTTTGGTCCACAGGAAAGGATTCGACAGTGTTGGTTGCGCTGGCCAGAAAGGCGTTTTTTGGTCGAGTGCCTTTTCCGCTTATTCACATCGATAACGGAATCGATTTTCCGGAAACATATGAATTCAGGGAAAGATTATCAAAAGAATGGGGCCTGGAGGTGTTGGTGCCAAAAAGTATCATCAAAGATGACTTGTCTGGAGTGAGATGCTGCGGTTCCAATAAAACAGACGCGCTCAAGCGGTTAATGGAAGAACGCCACTTTGACGGTCTTTTCGTTTCCATTCGACGCGATGAACACGGAATTCGGGGAAAGGAGCGGTACTTCTCTCCGAGGGACAAGGAGTTCAAATGGGATTACAAGAACCAAGCGCCTGAAATCTGGGATTACATCTCCCAGACCGACGACGCCTCGCATATTCGAATCCACCCTCTATTGCATTGGACCGAGCTGGATATGTGGCTATACATCAAGCAGGAAGGGATCCCTGTGAACCCTCTCTATTTTGCCCACAACGGCATGCGCTACCGCAGTCTTGGCTGTACGCAGTGCACGGTCGGCATTGAGTCTCAAGCCTCCACCGTAGATGAGATTATTGAAGAACTCAAGACCACAACCACATCGGAACGGGCAGGGCGCATGCAGGACAAAGAGCAGGAAAATGTCATGCAGCGTCTTCGGGCTCTTGGGTATATGTAAATGAAAAGACTTGCGATTACGCTGCTCGGCCACAAAGATCACGGGAAATCCACCCTCATCGGCCGTCTTCTTTTTGATACGAAGAGTGTCATGGAAGACCGCGTTGAAGAGGTCATGAAGCACTCAAAGATTCTTGGAAGGCCGTTCGAATACGCCTTTTTACTCGACAGCTTCGAGGAAGAACGTAGAGACGGCATGACAATTGATGTGATCCATGCGCAGGTTAAAGGGAAAAAGCATCTTTATGACTGCATCGATGTGCCCGGTCACAGAGAGCTACTCAAGAATATGCTGAGTGGCGCATCTCATGCCGACGCCGGCATTTTGATTGTTTCGGCCAAAGAGGGTTTGGAAGAACAGACGGGACACCACTTGCGATTGGCGCACTGGCTGGGCCTTGATTCGCTCATGATCGTTGTTAATAAGATGGATCTGGTTGGGTATAGCCAACAGATGTTTGAGACTGTGGTCAAGGAAGTTGAGTCCTTGAGGAAAACGTTTTTCCTCTTACCGAAAGTGGAGTATATCCCCATCTCGGCCTATGAGGGTGACAATGTTGTAAACCGATCACAAAACATGGGCTGGTATTCCGGGAGAACGCTATTTGAGCAGCTGGAACTCTTAGAGAGACAGAACCATCTTTCGGAATTGTCCCTTCGTCTTCCGGTCCAGGATGTGTACGAAAAAACGACCGGCGAAAAGATCATTGCGGGGAGAATCGAAAGCGGAAAGATTCATGTCGGTCAACAGGTCCTCTTTGTGCCTTCAAGAGAAAAGGCCATGGTCATGTCTATTCTGACCACAAACGAGTGCAAAACTTCGGCCGTTGCGGGAGAGAATATCGGGATGATCATAGACAGAGATTTGCCCTCCATAAAGCGGGGAGAGATCTGCTGTACTCCGGAAGATTCTTTAAACGTCCGGAAAGAGATCACGGCGCATGCCATCTTGCTGGAGGATATTCCTCAACAACTCGTTGTCGAATGCGGTCCCTCCGAAACAGAGTGTGTCGTGGAGGCGGTGGTCCCAGCCAGTATCGGAGAGGTTTCCACACTACGGTTCAGATTTAAAAATCCGATGATTGTGGAAAGGGCCAAAACCTCGCTCGGCCGCCTGGCGATAAAAAAACAGGGCAAGATTGTTGGTGTAGCTGTCGCTGTTTAACCTCTGGTTTATTCTCGTGTGACGAACATCGATCATTTCAAACGATGGATTCGTTGGACACGGCCCCGAATGATTAAAAGGTCGAATGAAATGGAGGGGGTTCTCGATGGATGTATGGAAATCGCTGAAATCAAAGTTTTCTAAATCAACGGGGGAGAGGGTCATTATTCTTGGGCTGGATGGAGCCCCATACACCCTCATCAAACAATTTATCCAGGACGGAACGATGCCGAACCTCGCCCGAATCGTAGAGGATGGGACGCTCTCGCAGATGGATACAAGTATCCCGGAGATTTCATCGGTGGCCTGGACGACCTTTTTCACAGGCGTGAACGCTGCGAGACATGGGATTTATGGATTTATGGATCTTAAACCGAACAGCTATGAAATGTATTTTCCCAATTCGCAGAACGTACGGGCGAAGGCTCTCTGGGAAACATTGGGAGACCACGGTAAACGATCCGTGATCGTCAACGTTCCCTCGACCTATCCGGCGAGGCCGCTCAATGGAATTTTGATCTCGGGGTTCGTTGCGATTGACCTCGCCAAGGCCACGTATCCCGCCTCCCTCCTGCCCATGCTTGAACGGGTCAACTACCAGCTCGACGTCGATTCCGCAAAGGCCCGGGAATCGCTCGAGCTATTTGCAGAAAGCCTTCTTGCGGTTCTTGAGGCCAGAGAAAAGGTCCTTTGGGACCTTCTCGTCCATGAACAATGGGATCTTTTTGTGGGGGTCATTACGGAAACGGATCGGATGCATCATTACCTATGGGCGGCGATTGAAGATCTGCGGCATCCCTATCACGATTTCTTTAAATCCTTCTACACCCGGGTGGATCGATTTATCGGAAAGGTTTATGAATGGTTTCATGAAAAAGGTGTTTTTATGATCATGTCCGATCATGGTTTTTGTAAGATTCAGAAAGAGGTCTACCTCAACCACTGGTTGGCCTCAGAGGGTTACTTGAGGTTCTCCGCGCCGAACCCGCAGTCCTATGGGGATATCGACAAAGTGTCAAAGGCCTTTAATATGGATCCGGCCCGGATCTATATCCATCTGAAAGGAAAATACCCGTACGGCTCTGTTTCGTCGGGTGCGGAATACGACTCCCTTCGTGAGGAACTGAAATCCCGCCTGCTCGACATCAAGGTCGACGGGGCCCCCGTGATTCAGAGGGTCTTTTTTAAAGAAGAGATTTTCAAGGGTCCTTTTATTAACGAAGCCCCGGATCTCCTTCTTCTACCGAATTGGGGGTTTGATATCAAAGGGACGATTACCAAGTCCTGTTTTACAGGGAATAGTTTGTTGACCGGAATGCATACCCAAAACGATTCAACATTCTTTATCAATGTAAAACATGCGTCTAATGAGCGCGTCAACATTATGAATATCGCCCCGACCGCCCTGAAGGCGACAGGGATCGAAGTGGATAGGGAGTTTGATGCCTCCTCGCTGATATGAGCGATCTCGAGGCGTAGATAACACTACACGCATCTGTTCCATGGGGAAGGAAAACATGATTCGTAAGAAGGTGATGATCGCCTTCGGAACGCGCCCGGAAGCCATCAAGTTGGCTCCTGTTATCCTGGGAATGCAAAAGGATCGGGGTCGGTTTGAGCCCTATGTCCTTGCAACGGGTCAACATGATGAAATGCTGAGTCAGGTTCTTCATCTCTTTGAGATCAAGCCGGACCGCAATCTTGAAATCATGACTGCGGGGCAGACCTTGTTTGATATTACAACACGCGCGCTGAAAGGTATCGAGTCGGTCCTGAAAGAATCTAGGGCGGATATTGTTTTGGTTCAGGGTGACACCACAACGGCGTTTGCGGCGGCGCTTGCTGCTTACTATGAACAGATCCCCGTAGCGCATGTGGAGGCTGGACTTCGGACCCATAACAAATATAATCCCTTCCCGGAAGAAATCAACCGTCGGCTGGTGACGGTCCTGGCCGACCTCCATTTTGCGCCGACCGTCTTTTCCAGCCGACAATTGCATAAGGAAGGGATCCCAGATAAGGACATCTTCGTTACGGGGAACACCATCATCGATGCATTGCTTATGAGCGTTCGGAAAGATTATGTCTTCAAGGACAATAGGCTCAATACCCTTGATTATCAAACGAAGAGGGTGATTGTATTAACAATGCATCGTCGGGAAAGTTTTGGGGAACCGATGCGAAATATCCTCTCGGCGGTTCGTAAGATTGCCGAAGTTTATTCTCAAGATGTAGAAGTAGTCTTCCCGGTTCATTTCAATCCGGAGGTGCGCGAGACGGTGCGCCGGAGTCTCGGAGGTCAAAAGTATGAAAATATCCATCTCATTGACCCGCTGGATTATCAGGCGTTCGTTCAGATGATGGATAGAGCCTTTATAATTTTGACGGATTCGGGTGGTATCCAGGAGGAGGCGCCCACGTTGGGGAAACCGGTATTGGTGCTTCGTGAAACCACGGAACGCCCTGAGGGGATCGACGCGGGTGTTTCCAAATTGGTCGGAACAGATCCCGATAAAATATA
This sequence comes from Nitrospirota bacterium, assembly GCA_016194285.1. Taxonomy (GTDB): domain Bacteria; phylum Nitrospirota; class Nitrospiria; order JACQBZ01; family JACQBZ01; genus JACQBZ01. Next base: position 11,807 of record JACQBZ010000043.1, read on the forward strand.
CAATGAGGTCAGGCGATTGATGGAAGATCCGTCCGCCTATGAAAGAATGGCCACGGCCGTATCCCCCTACGGTGACGGGAGGGCGGCAGAGCGAATTTTAAACATTCTGTCCACAGTGGATATCCATGGAACCCGTAAATCGAAAGCAGACTAAGGATTTCCGGTGTCGGGTCGTTCGATGATGAATGCGTTGACCATTGATGTAGAGGATTATTTTAATGTTTCCGGTTTTGAATCCCAAATAAAGTTTGAGGATTGGGATAAATTTGAAGGCCGTGTGGAAAAAAACACGGATAAACTCTTGACGATTCTTCAGGAATCTGATGTCAAGGCGACTTTTTTTATCCTGGGTTGGATTGCGGAAAAATACCCCAAACTTGTTGGACGGATCCATGGCGAAGGCCATGAAATTGCTTCTCATAGCTATGCCCACCGGCTGGTTTATAAACAAACAAAAAAGGAATTTCGCGAGGATCTGAAGAGATCCAAGGGTCTCCTTGAGGATAGCATCGGCGGCCGAGTAATCGGTTATCGGGCGCCAAGTTATTCCATTGTTAAAAGTTCTCTCTGGGCCCACGACATCCTCATGGAGGAAGGGTTCTTGTACGACTCCAGCATTTTCCCTATCCGGCGGGATCGTTATGGTATCCCCAATGGAAATAGATTTCCATACGTGATCCATGGAAAAAACAACCGTGCCATTTTGGAATTTCCACTGTCAACCGTCGCCATTCTAAACACCAACATTCCTGTCGCGGGAGGCGGCTACTTGAGGTTGTTCCCATATTGGTTTATTAAATGGGGATTGAAAAGAATCAATGAGAAGGAGAACCAACCCACGGTGATTTATCTGCATCCGTGGGAGATTGATGCGGATCAGCCCAGACTCCATGGGAGTCTTCTATCAAGATTCAGGCATTATGTTTGTTTGAACAAGATGGAGCAGCGTCTAAAATTTCTTCTGTGCGATTTTAAGTTTCACACCTTGAAAGATCTTTATCGTAAACACTCCGCTTCACAAGAAGGCAAGAACCTGGGAATCTGACCTCGAGTGAGCGGGGTCGGAGGTGCCGTGAGAAGAACCCTATCGTCCTTGGTTGAGAAAGAGTACGATCTCCTCATCGTGGGAGGTGGGATCTTCGGGGTCTGCTCGCACCCCATCTTGTTTACCCTCTTCCAATCGTGATTCCAACCTATGGCCATGGACTTCAAGGCAAGGAGATCTTAAGGGCCGGGGGTCTTCTTTACGATAGGATCACCTTGGATCGCAACCGAGGCCTGGAGGACACCCACCAGCAGATCCCCTCCTGCGGAATGATAAGCCGATGGGAATGTCTGTCGTTCATCTTGCGATCAACGGGAATGTGGCCTATGTGGCATGCGTGGAGGTGGACGATGTATCGGGCACCGGTCCGGTCTATATCAAATGCCTCCTTTGAGTGAACTGTGGTGGTCCGATGAAAATCTTGATGATCGCACCACAGCCCTTTTTTAAGCCTCGAGGAACCCCCTTCAGTGTTTTAGAGAGATTAAAGGCCTTATCCCATCTTGGGCATGAGGTGGACCTTCTCACCTACCATTTAGGTCAGGATGTATTCATTCCGAATGTGGTGATTCATCGAACGCCGCATATCCGCTTCATTAAGGCTATCAGAATCGGGCCGTCCCTCACAAAACTATTTCTGGATATCCTGCTGCTGGTCAAGGCGTTTCGTCTTCTTCAAAAAGGTCGTTACAATCTTATTCACGCTCATGAAGAGGCCAGTTTCTTTGGTGTATTGTTTGCTAAACTTTTTGGGATTCGGCACCTCTATGATATGCATTCTTCACTTCCCCAACAGTTGACATTGAGTAATTTTCAATATACTCGTTTTACCCCGTTGATCCGCTCTTTTGAATGGCTCGAACAATATGTGATTAAATCAACCGATGTCATCATCACCATCTGCCCCGAATTAGAAAAACATGTCAAGAAGGTCAATGGCAGTGTCCCGCAGATCATGATCGAGGATGTGGTTTTTGAGGAGAAATCTCAAGCTGTTTCAGAAGAGGTTTTACGGCTATTTCGGAAAGCCCATTCACTGGACGGAAAACGAGTTGTCCTATATACGGGGAACTTTGAGCCGTACCAGGGGCTTGATCTTTTGGTCGCAAGTGCTGAACGTGTTCTCCGGAAGCAAAAGGATGTGGTTTTTCTTCTGATGAGGGGAGAACCGGATCAGGTTCGGCGCTATCAAAATTGGGTGAGGAATCTTGGGTTATTACCTCATTTCCGTTTTACCGGGCTCCGGCCCCACGAAGAGGTTCCACAGGCCATCCTGCTCTCCCATGTCCTTGTTTCACCGAGGATCAGCGGGACCAATACGCCATTGAAGATTTATTCCTATCTCCAATCCGGATGGCGAAATTTATTTCGTTGCGGATCCCGGCTATATTATTTTCCCTCACGACTTCTATCAGCCCTTTGCAAACATTTTTTTGGGGCTGACCGATCGGCAGCAAAGACGGCGGATCTGGAATCCTAAACTGAGAGGCAGCCATGGATATTTTCCGCACTATGAATCAGAAAAAGGGTTTATGATTGTCTTGGCTGATCATTATAAGGTGCATAAGCAAGAAATAGATATCATTGATGTTGCTCCTTCCCTATTAGGTTTATTGGGCTGCAAAAAAGCGGATTATATGAAAGGAAACTGTATTTTTATATCGATGGACAGCACGGGAACATGAGAATCAAACATCAAGCCCAATCGTGACATGAAAAGAGACCTCACGACATTGACGCGCAAGAGCTACGATCTTCTGGTCATCGGGGGAGGCATCTTCGGCGTCTGTGTGGCATGGGATGCGGCGCTCCGGGGGTTATCAGTGGCCCTGGTGGACAAGGGGGATTTCGGTCACGCGACCTCCGCCAACTGCTTTAAGATCGTTCACGGAGGGATTCGTTACCTGCAGCATGCCGATATCTATCGCATTCGGGAGTCAAGCCGTGAGCGCAATACCCTGCTGCGAATCGCACCCCATCTTGTTAACCCACTTCCCATCGTGATTCCAACCTATGGACACGGATTGAAAAGCAAGGAGATCCTAAGGACCGGATGTCTGCTCTACGATATGATCACCTTCGATCGCAACCGAGCCCTGGAAGACACCCAACAGCAGATACCCCCTTGCCGGCTGCTTTCCCGAGAGGAATGTCTGTCGATGTTTCCCGGACTCAACCGGGTGGGGCTTACCGGCGCCGTGATGTTCTATGACGGTCAAATGCACAGTCCGTCCCGGTTGGCCCTCTCGTTCTTGAAATCGGCGGTATCGGCCGGTGCCGACGCCGCGAATTATGTAGAGGCCACCGGTTTTCTCAAGCGGGCCGACCGCATTTACGGTGTGAAGGCAACAGACCGGTTGACCGGCAATACGCTCGAGGTTCAGGGAAAAATGGTGCTCAATACCACCGGCCCCTGGGCCGAGCGGCTTCTGAAAGTCGGGACGGGCTTGTCATTAAGCCGTCCGCTTTTCTTTTCGCGGGATGCCTTTTTTGCGGTGGCCCGCCCCCTTGTCGAAAAATGCGGTCTTGCCCTTCAAGGCGCGAGCCGTGATCCGGACGCCCTTTTCAGTAGAGGAAGCCGCCATCTTTTTGTGATTCCCTGGAGAGGACATACGCTCTTCGGGGTCTGGCATGTTGTCCATAAAGGATCGCCGGATGCGTTCGGAGTCACCGAGAATAATCTGCGGGACTTTCTTGCTGAAATTAACGACGCCTATCCGGAGTTCGGGCTGACGCTCAAGGACGTTTCAAGTTGGCATGCAGGGCTTGTGTTATTCGGCGAGAACAAGCCCGGGGCAACGGATTTGAGCTATGGAAAACGTTCGATCATCATCGATCATGCCACCGAGCACGATCTGGAAGGGCTGATCACCGTGATCGGGGTCCGATACACCACCGCACGGGGTGTGGCCGAGGATGCCGTTGATCTTGTCTTCAGGAAATTGGGGAAAAATGCCCCCCGGTCTATGACGGCCGAGACCCCAATCTGGGGAGGGCGGATCGAACGATTCAGCGAGTTCTTACGTCAGAGCGTCACACAGTTTCCGAGCGGGTTCGGCCATGCCATCGCGTCAAATATGGTGCACAATTACGGTTCGGAGTGGAAGGGCGTGATGAAATACGCCGACGGCGATCCCGGTTTGGCCGAGACCCTCGGTGGAACATCCGTGATCAAGGCCGAGGTCGTTCATGCGGTTCGCGAAGAGATGGCTCAGAAATTGGAAGATGTCTTATTGAGACGGACCGACTTAGGCAGTGGGGGGTACCCTGGGGAGGCTGCTTTAAGGACATCCGCTGATCTGATGGCCGCAAAGCTGGGATGGGATAAGGCACATATCGAGCGAGAGATAGCTGATGTTAAGAAGTTTTTCCCACTTCATGCCTGTTCAAAAAATGAGCATTTACAGAATGTTAAAAAGTAGACGGCATGGAATAGGATACAATTCCTTCCAAGCATATTTTAGTTGTTATGTTGCTCAGTCTTTTACTTCACCTATCCAGGCCTTATAAGGAATGCAAAGTGGGCGTATGATATCTCTCGTAATCCCAACTTACAATGAGTCTGGAAATATCGGACTTCTAATCAAACGGGTGGATGGAGTGTTAAAGGAAAGCGGTCACCCTTACGAAGTCATTATAGTGGATGATAACAGCCCGGACCGAACATGGAAAGTTGCCCAGGCTTTATGCGGCGAATATCCTGACCTACGGGTGATACGGCGCGTCAATGAGCGTGGCCTGGCTCGAGCCGTCGTCCGGGGTTGGGAGGAGGCCCGGGGGCATATTCTTGCCGTGATGGACGGTGATCTTCAGCATCCGCCAGAAACGCTGACGTTATTGATAAAGGCTCTGGAGCGGGATGGGGCGGATATCTCCGTAGCAAGTCGCAATGTGAAGGGCGGCGGCGTGAGCCGGTGGAATGTTTTTCGGCGGATTATGTCTTGGTCTGCCACGCTCATGGCGACTTGGGTGTTGCCAGGGACGCTTCGCACGATACGGGATCCGATGTCAGGCTATTTCGCGCTTCGTCGGTCGGTAATCCAAGGATGCCGTCTGAAACCGGAGGGATATAAGATCCTTCTGGAGGTACTGGGTCGGGGACGGTACCGGCGTGTTGATGAGATCCCCTACACTTTTGTGGAGCGGGAACAGGGTGGCAGCAAGCTTGGGCCGCGTCAATACGGGGAATTCATGGTTCATCTGCTCCGTCTTTCATGGGAGACGGGGGAACTGAAGCGTTTTCTAAAGTTCTCTCTCGTTGGCGTGTCGGGCATTTTTGTTAACATGGGGATGCTGACCTTCCTCACGTGGAACGGCCTCGGATATCTTCCGAGCGGCGTATTCGCCGTGGAGACAGCCATTGTGACGAATTTCCTTTTCAACGAGTTCTGGTCCTTTTCGGATTTCTCAAAACGGAGCCCAGGGTTATTCAATCGAATGAAGCGGTTTGTTGGTTTTAACCTGTTTTGCACTGGTGGTGCAGGGATCAACTTAGGGGTGCTTTGGTTTCTTACCGGCTATGTGGGTATTCATTATTTGATCAGCAATTTGTTCGGCATTAGCATGGCTACGCTCTGGAACTATGGGATGAATGCCAATATCACCTGGGAGTCCGCCCGCGCTGAGCGAAAATAAGCACGAAGGGATTATAAACCGTAGTGCATTAGGTTCACTTCCAATATGAATATATTGATTACCGGTGGAACAGGATTTATCGGCTCACGACTGGCGTTGGGCCGCCTGGAAAAGGGCGACTTCGTGCGCGTGCTGGGGCAAGTGAACACCGAGGCGGAAGCCGAAAATCGGAGGTTGATCGAATCCGGAGGAGCGCAACTGTTGCTGGGTTCGGTCACGGAAAGAGAAAAAGTGACCGAAGCGGTGAAGGACATGGATGTTGTCTTTCATCTGGCCGCTGCACAACACGAGGCGAACGTTCCGGATCAACGGTTTTGGGATGTCAACGTGACGGGGACAAAGAATCTTCTGGAGGCCAGCATTCAGGCCGGGGTGAAGCGATTTGTGCATGGCAGCACGATCGGCGTCTATGGTTCTGCGCAGAAAGGCATGCTTGACGAGGAATCTTCCCTGAAGCCGGATAATATTTACGGTGTCACAAAGCGGGAGGCCGAAAAGGCGGTCCTCTCGTTTAAAGACAAGATCCCTCTGGTGATCATCCGAATCTCCGAGACCTATGGACCGGGTGATCGGCGGCTGCTTAAACTGTTTAAGGCGATCAAGAAGAAGGCATTTTTCATGATCGGTAAAGGCGAAAATTGGCACCACCCGATTTATATCGATGATCTGATCTTGGGCCTGACCCTGGCGGCGACATCCGAAAACGCGGTGGGTCGAGTATTCGTTTTGGCGGGAAAGGAGCCCCTGACGACTCGCCAAATGGTTCTGGAGATCGCCGGGGCGCTGGGCACAAGCGTGACACCGTTCCGTGCGCCTCTTGGGCCGTTCGTGATTTTGGCCGCCGCGATGGAGACATTGTTGCGGCCGATCGGCATTCAACCGCCCTTGCACAGGAGACGGTTGGACTTCTTTAGAAAGAGTTTCTCTTTTTCTCTGAACGAGTCTTCCCAACGCCTGGGCTTCGTTCCCCAATACAGTTTTCGACAAGGGGTGGAAAAGACCATCCAATGGTATTCCGAGATCGGCGCGATGTAGGCCCGGAGGTGTGGGGTGTTTGATGCAGGTGCAATCTCAAAGGAGAAGGGCATGGCATTGACGGCGAAGATAGAACCGTTTGATTCTTTCTGGGAGGGACCGGAAAATGTCGAAAAGGGGTATTCCTCTTTTTATCAGTTTTATAAACACAATTATTTGAAGTTCATTCCCTCCGCTAAGGACGCGGCTATTCTGGTCATCAGCTGCGGACCGGGCTATTTCGTGAATATGCTCGTGAAGGAGGGTTATTCCAATGTGTTGGGGATCGATTCGTTTCCGGACAAAGTCAAATTTGCTTTGGAAAAGAATTTGAACTGCAGGGTTCATGATGCCGTCGGGTTCCTGGAAAAGAACAAGGAACGGTACGACGTGATTTTCTGTGAACAGGAACTCAATCATCTGACGAAGGAAGAGATTTTAATGTTTTTAAGGTTGTGTTGGGAGAGCCTCCGGAAGGACGGGACCCTGATCGTTCATTCCTTGAATGGGGCGAACCCGATTACGGGCGCCGAGGCGCTCGCGCAGAACTTCGATCATTACAACACCTTCACAGAATATACGATGAGGCAGGTCTTGAGCCACACCGGATTTTCCGCCATCCAGGTGATCCCGCTGAATCTCTATGTCTTTTATAAAAATCCCTTAAACTATGTCCTGATTGTGCTGAGCAAGATCTACAGTCTCTTTTTTACGTTCAGCTTCCTGCTCTACGGCAAGGCCAATCGGCTCTGGACAAAAAAAATAGGGGCCGTCTGTCGGAAAGGCGCCGTCCGGACGAACACGCCGGACGGCTAACGCAGGGATCCCCTCGCACAGAGAAAACCGTGAAGATTCTATTATGCAATTTTGAATACCCGCCTTTAGGAGGCGGGGGAGGCGTGATCAGTGCTTTCCTGGCCCAAGAATTGGCCAAACGTCACGAGGTAACCGTGTTGACTTCCCAGGGGCCGGGTCTGCCCTCGGAGAGGATCGAGGGCGGTGTGCAGGTGGTGCGCGTCCCGGTTTTCTCTCGAAAAGAGCAGACGGTGGCCAGTCATCTATCCATGTTGACTTATCTCCCGGTCGGCTTCAGGGCCGGCAAGAAACTGTTAATGAACGGCCGGTTTGATGTGATCAATACCCATTTCGTCCTACCGACCGGGCCGGTCGGGGATGCGTTGGCCCGATTTGCAAAAATCCCCAATGTTCTTTCCGTTCACGGCGGCGATCTCTATGACCCCAGTAAATTCACTTCGCCCCATCGCAATGCTCTTCTCCGAATCTGGATCCGGCGGCTCCTGGGACGTGCCGACCGGGTCGTCGGACAATCCTGGAACACCCTTGGCAATATGCGCCGATATTACACCCCGGAACTGGAAGGCACTCGGATTCCGCTGGGAATTCCGCGACCGAAAATAGATGCGGCTTCCCGAGCCGAGTACGGTTGCGGAAAAGGGGAGACCCTTCTGGTCACCGTGGGGCGGCTGGTGGGACGCAAAGCGGTGGATCAACTGATCTCGATCATGGAGGCGCTGCGAAATGAGCCGGTCCGCTTATTGATTGTCGGTACGGGCCCGCTGGAGGCGCAGCTGAAGAATCAGGCTTCCGAAAAGCAATTGGGCGAGAAAGTAATTTTTTTAGGTCAAGTTGGGGAAAAAGAGAAGTTCCGTGCCCTTCAAATGTGCGATCTCTATGTCTCGACAAGTCAGCATGAAGGATTCGGACTCGTATTCCTTGAGGCGATGGCCTCCGGTCTTCCGATCGTCTGCTACGACCACGGCGGCCAGACCGATTTCCTGAAGAACGAGGTGAACGGATTTCTCGTTCCGCTCAACGACCGGGAGGGATTCCTGGACCGATGCCGTCTCCTCACGCGGAATCCCGGGATGCGTGAGAGTATGACGCGGACGAATCGGGAGGCCGTTGAAGATTATTATATCGACCGCTGCGCGGATCGATATGAGCAGGTCTTCACCGAGGTCTGCCAGCAACGGACGAAGACCCGACGAGGGGGCATATGAGATGTTCATGGACTGGGGTTCAAGATGCGGGACTTGAGTCACTCTTGTAAAAGGAGAACAGGATGAAGATTCTGGGAATTGGCGATCATATCATCAGCGGAGCGGCGGTGATTGAAGACGGTCGGGTGCTGGCCGCGGTGAACGAGGAACGGCTTGTACGAAAAAAGATGGTGATGGGGTTCCCACGGAAATCGATCGCCGCGGTTCTCAACCTGTCGAACACCCGTCCGGAGGAAGTGGACTTTGTGGCGGTGGCCTCGCGTCAGGGGCACTTTCTCAATGAGTACGTTTCCTTTGATGACGGTCTCTTCGGCGTCGACCGGGGGCTGGTTAAAAACCTTTTTTTCTCGATCGGCTCGAAGTTGAGTTTCCTGCGGGAGAAGGTGCCCATGCTCGAAAACCTTTATTATGATTTGCGCAAGCCCGTCTACGCGCACCGGCAGCGCGAGATCCGGCGCATTCTGAAGGAGGAGTTCGGCCTTCAGTGCCCGGTCGAGTTTATCGAGCACCATTTCGCGCATGCCTGTTCGGCCTTCTACTCCAGCGGATACCCGGACGCCTTGGTGGCGACGCTGGACGGCTCCGGCGACGGGAGCTCCTCCCTCGTGTTCGAGGTCAAGGACGGCCGCTGGCGTCGACTCCAACAAGTGCGCGGCTTCGACTCGCTGGGGAATTACTACGCGTACGTCACGCAGATCTGCGGTTTCAAGGCCGGGAAGCATGAGGGCAAGATCACCGGCCTCGCCGCCCATGGCAAGGACCGTTACCGGGATATCCTGTCGCGCTTCATCGAATACCGTGACGGGACGATGATCAACGTCGGCAACACCTGGTATACCGAAGCGGTGAAGAAGCTGCGCGCGGCGCTTCCGGAAGAATTCGACAAGGCGGATCTGGCCGCGACGATCCAGATCCTGGCCGAGGAAATCACGACCCGGTACATCGGCTATTGGAGGAGCAAAACCAACCAACGGCACGTGGCGTTGGCCGGGGGGGTGTTTGCCAATGTCCGGATCAATCAGCGCGTGCACGAGCTGCCGGGCGTCGAATCGATGTTTATCCATCCGGCCATGTCGGACGAGGGACTCCCGTTGGGCGCGGCCCTGGCCCTGGCCTATCAGAAGAGTCCCGATCCGGCCCGTTTAAACCGCCGCTGCTTTGACACCGTTTATCTGGGGCTCGATTTTTCCGATCGCGAGATTGAGAAGGCGTTGGATGCCGAAGGCATCCCACACGACGTTCCCGACAACGGCGAGGAGGAGATTGCGCGGCTCATCGCGGAGGGCTACGTCGTGGCGCGTGTGGCCGGCCGCATGGAGTACGGCCCGCGGGCGCTTGGAAATCGGTCGATCCTCTACCGACCCGATGAGCCGGAGGTGAACAACTGGCTCAACAAGAACCTCAAGCGAACCGAGTTCATGCCGTTTGCACCCTCGACCCTCTATGAAGAAGCCGATCGGTGTTATCTGAATGTCGAGGGCGCCCGCGACGCCGCGCGGTTCATGACGATCACCTTCGACTGCACCCCGGAGATGAAGAAGCGCTGTCCGGGCGTGGTGCACGTCGACGGCACGGCGCGCCCGCAACTGGTTCGCGAGCAGGACAACCCGAGCTACTACCGGATCATCAAGGCCTTTAAAGAACGCACCGGGCTGCCCAGCATCGTGAACACGAGCTTCAACATCCACGAGGAACCGATCGTCTGCTCTCCGGGCGATGCCATCCGGGCCTTCAAAGAAGGGCATTTGGATGTCCTGGCCATCGGACCGTTTATCGCCATGAATCCCGAAGCGCCCCGGCGGGTTCGGGAACGAAATGTCGAACGAAAGACGTACACCGTCTGATCCCGATGACGCCGGAGCGCCCTATGACCCTGGAAGCGGCTGCCCCCCCGCCGGTTCATATAATGGTGGGAGGTGCATGATGCCGTCTCCAATCGGTCATGCCGCGAGCAGATCGAGCTCAACCGGAGAATGGATCTCCGGCATGGTCGATATTTACAATGTGGGGGCCATCGGAATCGAAATTTTGGTCGTCCTCCCCTTGATTCTTGCGGTCCGAGGGCTGCAAGCCAGCAGGATTTAGACACAATAGCCCTAGAGGGAAGATCACCGGATATGTGTGGAATTTGCGGCAAGGTAAGTTTTAAGGGGGTCCAAGAGCGGGACATCCGGATCATGGCGGATTCCTTGATCCACCGCGGCCCCGACGACCACGGTATCTTCGTGGACGGCGTCGCCGGCTTGGGCCACCGTCGGTTGAGCATCATCGATCTGGCCACCGGGAAACAGCCGATCGCCAATGAGGACGGCACGGTATGGATCGTGTTCAACGGCGAAATCTACAACTACCGGAACCTTCGAACCGAATTAATGGCCAAAGGCCACCGGTTTGCGACCGAGACCGACACCGAGACGATCGTCCATGCGTACGAAGAGTATGGTCCGGACTGTCTGAAGCATTTTCGCGGGATGTTCGCTTTCGCGATATGGGACGCAAAGAAAAAACGGTTGTTCGCCGCGCGCGATCGTCTTGGACAGAAACCGTTGTTTTATGTCGAGCGCGGCGGCGAATTGGTTCTCGCGTCCGAGATCAAGGCGCTTCTGGCCTACGATCGATCGCTGGCGGTCCCGAATCTGGAGGCGCTGGATCAGTACCTGAGTCTGCGGGTGATCGCGCCGCCGCACAGCATGTTTCGGGAGGTGCGCAAACTCCCGCCGGCGCATTATTTGACCTTCAGCGCGGAGTCGGGGCTGGAGGTGCGGCGATACTGGGACATCAAATACGAGCCGAAGTGGCCCGGGTCCGATCAGGATCTGATCGATGAGCTGGAGTCACGGCTGATCGACTGCCTGCGCGCCCACATGGTGAGCGATGTTCCGGTCGGTGCGTTCTTAAGCGGCGGGATCGACTCGACCCTGGTCGTGGCGCTCCTGATGAAGCATGTGGCCGCGGAACCGCTTCAAACCTTTTCGGTGGGCCTGCCGTTCGGCGCGTTCGACGAGTCGCCGTATGCGCGCATGGTGGCCGAGCGATACGGCACCCGGCATTTCGAAAAGGTGATGGTGCCGTCGTTGGTCAAGACGCTGCCGAGGCTGGTGTGGCATCTCGACGAGCCGTCGGACCCGCTCTCGGTCTGCACCTTTACCATCGCGGAAATGGCGCGGGAGCATGTCAAGGTCGTGCTCGGAGGGGACGGCGGCGATGAGCTGTTCGGGGGCTACGACCGTTACTACGGAAACCTCTATGCCGGCACCTACGCGCGACTGCCTCAAATATTGCGACGGAATATCGTCGGCGCGCTCCTCCGCTGGCTGCCCGACGGCAACTGGTACAAGAGCCTGGGACACCAGCTCAAGTGGCTGCAGACGCTCTCGTTCCTCGAAGGCGGCGAACGGTATGCGCGCAGCCTGGGGTACTTTTACTTTGACGACGACCTCAAGAGCCGGCTGTACGGTCCCGAACTCCGCAAGCCGGCGGCCGACTTTGATCCGGAGCGGCCGATCCGGGAGGCGTATGAGCGCGCGCCGGCGTCGCACCCGATCGACCGAATGCTGTACGCCGATCATCAAGTCCGGCTTCCGGACCATTCGGTCATGATCCTCGATCGGATGACGATGGCGCACGGACTGGAGGCCCGCAGTCCTTTCATGGACCATGAGCTGGCGGAGTTTACGGCGCGATTGCCGGTTCGGATGAAGGTCCGTGGACGGTCCTTGCGATACATCCAGATGCGGCTGGCCGAGCGGTACCTTCCAGAAGCGCTCTTGAAACGACCGAAGCAGGGTTTCTCTTCCGCGCTGCCGTACATGTTGCGAGACGAGTACCGGCTGTTGTTCCATCAGTTTCTGCGGGATTCACACATGGCCCGGGACGGGATGTGGGTTCAGGCCACCGTGGACCGGCTGCTGCAAGAGCATCTGACGGGCCGCTCGGATCACGGGAATCGCCTGTGGTTGTTGCTCAACTGCGAGGTGTGGTACCGGATGCGGATCGAGGGCCTTGAGATCGAGCCGCTGTCCGAGGAAACCGCCTTCAAGAGCCCGGCGGCGGCGAGGGGCTAACGCAATGGATGAATCGGTGAAGAAAAAGGTGAGCCTCGCGCTGCGGATGACGATCGGCATCGGGCTGATCGCGGTGATCGTGTGGCGGGTCGGTGGCCTGGGCGCCATCGGCGCGCTGCTCGAGCGTGTCGATCCGGTCTACGCCGTTCTGGTGCTGGCGCTGTGCACGGCCGACCGCGCGTTGATGACCTACAAGTGGGTGCGACTGCTGGCGGCGCGGGGCCTCCGTTTGCCGTTCTTCCGAGGGATGAAGCTGTACTGTGCATCAATGGTCTGGGGGACCTTCCTGCCGACGACGGTGGGCGCGGACGCGATCCGGGCGACGAGCGCGATGCGGCTGGGGCTGAACACTGACCAGGTGCTGGCCTCGATTACAATCGAGCGCATAATCGGGTTCCTGTCGGCCCTGGTCCTGGGACTGCTTGGCATGGTCCAGCTCAGCACCGTCCAACAGTTCGGTGAGCGCTACAACATGATCTGGGCCGCGGCAAGC
>JACQBZ010000040.1 GCA_016194285.1 Nitrospirota bacterium
CCCGTCTCCATCTCCGACACCGGCACTGCAGAAGCCGGCGAAGGAACGGCTCATTACCCTCGATTTCAACAACGTTGACCTTCCGGTCTTCGTGAAATTTGTCAGCGAAATCATCGGGAAAAATTTTATTATCGATGAGCGGGTGCGTGGAAAGGTGACTATCTTTTCCCCGTCCAAGATCTCGGTGGACAAGGTCTACCAGGTCTTTCTATCGGTTCTGGAGATCAAAGGCCTCGCGGCCGTTCCGGCCGGAGAGATGATCCAGATTCTCCCGGCATCGGAAGTGCCCCCGGAGCGGGATATCAATGTTTACTATCTTGAAAACGCCAATGCGGAGGAAGCGGCCAAACTGCTCACAAGCCTGGCCACCCGGACCGCCGCCCCGCCCATCGCCGGCCGGCCCGCCGGCAGGGCCCCGGGGGAGTTTGAGGGAACGGTTCAGATCATTCCGGACAAGGCGACGAACGCACTTCTGATCACGGCTTCCCCCAAGGATTATGAGATGCTTAAAGAAGTGATCAAAAAAATTGATGTGCGTCGACGCCAAGTCTATGTCGAGGCCGTGATCATGGAGGTCGGCCAGGACAAACTGCGTCAACTGGGAACACAATTGGGCGCCTTGGGCGGTTACCAGCCAAGCAATCAACGGTTCACGATCTACGGCTCGGCGAATCAAGACCTATCCGAACTTACGAACCTGACGAACATATCGGGGGCGGGGTTGAATATCGGGGTCAGCACCATTAATGTCAAGGTGCTTCTGACGGCATTGCAGAGTGCTACGGATGCCAATGTGCTGTCCACACCGCAGATCTTGACGACCAACAACCAGAAGGCCAAGATCGTCGTGGCCCAGAACGTTCCATTTATCACCGGCAACAATCAGACGACGGGCGGGGTGACGCAAACGCAGATCACCCGTCAGGATGTCGGCGTGACGCTGGAATTGACTCCGGAGATCCTGGAAGGAGATCGCGTCCGCATGGATGTCCGCCAGGAGATCTCCACTTTAGCGGACACCCCGCAGGCGGTTCTGGTCCAGTTGGGACCCACCACGAACAAACGGGAGGCGACAACGACGGTGATCGTGGACAATCATCAAACGGTGGTAATCGGGGGCCTGATGCGGGATGATATTAACAGGACCGAAACGAAGATCCCTCTTCTGGGAGACATTCCCCTGATCGGTTGGTTGTTTAAATATCAGTCCAAGCACGTCATAAAATCGAATCTCCTCATTTTCCTCACCCCCCATATCGTTCATGATAACAAAGACCTGGATGCACTCCGGCAGCAAAAAGCCGAGGATATGAAACGGACGTTGGTCGAAGAGGCCTTACGGGATCAAACGCTGACCGGAGAGTTTCTGAAGAGCATCAACCCCCCCCAGGACAAGAGGTAGTTTCATCCATGTCCAGCCCGTGGCAACGCATCGGTCAGATCCTTCAAGAGAAGTTTGCCGTCTCACCCGAACAGATCCGGGAGGCCCTGGTCCATCAGCAGGAAAAAGGAGGGCTGTTCGGTGAGATCTTGGTCCGAATGCGTGCGGTCAAGGAGGGCGAGGTTCTGGAGGCCTTGGGCCTTCAGTTCCATCTTCCCAGCCTTCCCGACCTCCTTCCGGCCCAGGTGGATCCCGTTTTTCTTTCTAAAATCCCGATCGGGTTTGCAAAACGATACGAACTCCTTCCCATTCGCGAGGAGAACGGCCGGGTGATGACGGCCACGGCCAATCCGCTCCATCTCGCCGCATTGGACGACGCCCGGCACCTGCTGGGTCGCGACGTTCAGGCGGTCTTGGTGCCCGCCAAGGCGATTTTAAACTGCATCAATCAAGTCTATGACCGTGCGTCGGATACCGCTCAACAGGTGATTGAGGACCTGAGCACCGAAAGCCTGGACCTCCTGGCCAGTGAGCTCCAGGAGCCGGTCGATCTCCTGGAGATCACGGACGAGGCGCCGATCATTCGGTTGGTGAACTCGACCATGTTCCAGGCGGTGAAGGACCGGGCGAGCGACATTCACATCGAGCCGTTTGAACGCGACCTCGAGATCCGGTACCGGATCGATGGAATCATGTACAAGATTCTGTCCCCCCCGAAGCGGGTTCAGTCCAGCATCATTTCTCGGATCAAGATCATGGCCGGTTTGAACATCGCCGAGAAGCGTTTGCCTCAGGACGGACGGATCGGAATCAAGATTGCCGGCCGGGATATCGATATTCGTGTCTCGGTCATCCCCACGGCCCACGGCGAGCGAGTCGTCCTGCGGCTCCTGGATAAGAGCACCAGTCTGTTGAATCTCGAGGACGTCGGTCTGACGGTGGAGGATCGTCAGATGATGTTCCATCTGATTCAACTCAGCCACGGCATCGTGCTGGTGACGGGGCCGACCGGAAGCGGCAAGACCACGACACTGTACGCGGCGTTGAACCGGATCAATTCTCCCGACAAAAACATCATCACGATCGAGGATCCCATCGAGTATCAGTTAAAGGGGATCGGGCAGATGCAGGTCAATCCCAAAATCAACCTGACGTTCGCCAACGGCCTCCGCTCCATCCTCCGTCAGGACCCGGACGTGATCATGGTGGGGGAAATCCGGGATGCCGAGACGGCCGAGATCGCGATTCATGCATCACTGACCGGCCATTTGGTTTTCTCCACACTTCACACCAACGATACGGCCGGCGCCATTACGCGGCTCATCGACATGGGGATCGAACCCTTCCTGGTTTCGTCCTCCGTGGTCGCGATCCTTGCACAGCGGTTGGTGCGATTGCTCTGTCCGGACTGTCGTCAGGCCTACTCACCCACGCCGCAGGAGTTGTCCAAGTTGGGCATCAAGAGCGGAGCGCGGCAGCCGACCTTTTACCGTGCGGTGGGTTGCCCCCGGTGCATGCGGACCGGGTACCACGGGCGGACCGGAATTTACGAGATTCTTCTGATTGATGACGAGATCCGACAGATGATCTTGGGCAAGATCGATTCCAACCGGATCAAAAATCGCGCGGTCGAGAAGGGGATGCGGACCCTCCGGGACGATGGCGCGCGGAAAGTCATGGACGGCGTCACAACGATGGAGGAAGTTTTGCGAGTCACGCAGGAAGAGCTGGTGATGGAGTAACGGGCGATGCCGGTTTACGAGTACAAAGGCCTGACAACCGAAGGCCGGGATATCTCCGGCATCATTGACGCGGACAGCCCGAAGACCGCGCGGGCGAAACTCCGACAGTCGGGCATCTATCCGACCGATGTCGTGGAGGGCGCCGGCGAGGTGTCGTACGGTGCCGGATCCTCTGCCCAATCGGACCGTCCCGGTCGGCCCCTTCCTTGGCTGTCGCGCCTCCGGGTGGCGGAGCGGGTTGGAATGATGGAAGTATCCCTGATGACCCGCCATCTCGCGACCTTGACCGGGGCGAAGCTTCCGCTGATGGAGGCCCTTTCGGCCCTGATGGATCAACTGGAAAAGGGCGAGTTGAAGCGGATCGTGGCGGGTGTTCGCGAACGGGTCAAGGAGGGCAGCTCTCTGGCGGTGGCGCTCGCGCAATACCCGTCCGTGTTTTCGGAGATCTATATCAATATGGTCCGGGCCGGCGAGGCGAGCGGCACCCTGGATGGAATGCTTCTCCGACTGGCGGATTATCTCGAATACCAAGTCAAGCTTCGCAACCAACTCATCGCCACGCTGACGTATCCCGTGTTCATGGTGATCATCGGCGGGTTGATCCTGTTTGGACTGGTCACCTTTATCGTTCCCAAGATCACGCTGATTTTTGAGGAGGTGCATCAGGTCCTGCCGTGGCCGACGGTGGTCCTCATCGCGGTTAGCCATTTCCTGAATGACTTCTGGTGGATCATCCTGTTGGCCGGGGTCTTGGGAATGTTCGCCCTGCAGCAATACATCAAGACGCCCGCGGGCCGAATCCAGTATGATCGCTTCCTGCTGCGGACTCCGATCATGGGCCGTGTGACCCTCATGGTGGCGATTTCGCGTTTTACGCGGACGCTCAGCACGCTGCTCACCAGCGGTGTGCCGTTGCTTCAGGCCTTGGATGTGGTCCGAAACGTGGTGCAGAACGCGGTCTTGGCCGAGGCGATTGATCGGGCCCGGCAGAACATCGGGGAGGGACAGAGCCTGGCCGAGCCGCTCAAAAAGAGCGGAATGTTTCCACCGCTCGTGACGCACATGATCGCCGTCGGAGAGAAAAGCGGCGAACTGGAGCCGATGCTGGTCAAGGTCTCGGAGGCTTACGACAACGAGGTGGAAGCGATCATCGGTACGCTGACGGCCCTTCTCACGCCGGTGATGATTCTGGTGATGGGGGCGATCATCGGATTTATCGTGATGGCGATTCTTCTTCCGATCTTTGAACTCAGTCAAATTGTGAGGTAAAGAATGGTTTATCAGGTTATGGAAAGGACGGATGATTCAGGGCGCAATCGCCGCGAATCCGGATTCACACTCATCGAGATCATGGTGGTCGTCTTCATCCTGGCGCTGCTGGCCGGGATCGTCGTCCCCAAAATCATGGGCCGGACGGATGAGGCCCGTCGGACGGCGGCCAAGGTTCAGGTCAAGAACATCGAGGAAGGGTTGCATCTCTACAAACTGGACAACGGTGTTTACCCCTCCACGGAACAGGGTCTGTCGGCCCTGGTGACGAAGCCCACGATCGGTTCGATCCCGCAGCATTGGCGGGAGGGTGGATACCTGCCCAAGTTGCCGAAGGATCCCTGGTTCCATGAGTATGTCTATATCAGTCCGGGCGCTCATGGGGATTTTGATCTGATGAGCTACGGAGGGGACGGCGAGCCGGGCGGAGAAGGGAAAGACGCCGATGTGCAGAGCTGGGATATCGAATAGACAAGGCCCGCCTGTCCCTGCCTGTCCGGCAGGCGGGCGGCAGGCAGGCTTCACTTATCTTGAACTGGCCGTCGTGATGTTGATTCTCGGGGTGGTGGTGGCCTTGGCCTTTCCGACGATCCACAGCGTCGGCTCCAGCGATCTGAAGCTGTCGGCCCGTCATCTGGTTCGGACGGTCTATTTCCTGGCCGATCGGGCCGCCGCGACCAAAAAGGTCTATCGTTTGAATTTTGATCTGGACCGACGCGAGTACTGGGTGGCCGTCCGGTCCGGGGAAGGGGAGTTCGTCCAGGTGGACGCCGCCGTCGTGACGCGCACAAGACTGCCGGAAATCGTTCGGTTCACGGACGTGAACACGCTGCACCAGGGCAAGGTGACGCTGGGAGTGGCCTACACCGATTTTTATCCGGTGGGGCGTGTGGACAAGACGACGGTGCATTTGACCGACGAGCAAAAAGACAACTTGACGCTTGTGGTCAATCCGGTCACGGGACGGGTCAAGGTGTATGAAGGGTATCTGGAAGAAACGACGAACCCGACCTTCTGATCGATCGGGACAAAAGGGCTTCACGCTTTTGGAAGTGGTCGTTGCGCTTTCCATTCTGGCGGTGACCTTCGTGGTTCTCCTCGGACTCCGGAACCACGACATCCTTCAGCACCAAGAGGCGCGAACCATGACCCGGGCCACGCTTCTGGCCCAGAAAAAGATTTCCGAAGTGGAAATGGCAGGCTTTCCGTCTCTCGGCGTTATTGCGGGCGATTTCCCCGAACCGGACGACAGGTTCAATTGGACCCAGACGGTCAGTACGACCCCGTTTGATTTTGCCCGAGAGGTGAATATCGCGGTGACGTGGCGAGAGGGCGAACGTCAGGAGTCGGTCGTTTTGGTCACCTTTGTCGTGGATGAGAAATCGTGAAGACGGGATTTTGGAATGACCGGAGAGGGTTTACGCTCTTGGAACTCTTGGTCGCGCTGGGAATCGCCGCGGTGCTTGTAACGCTCTTGTACGAGACCTTCAATGCGGTGCTCCGATCCACGCAGCTGGTGGATGAAGAAAGTGAAATCGATCAAATGGTCCGGATCAGCATGGAACGCATGACGAACGAATTGAGGTCGGCGTATTGGCGTCCCTCTTCCGAGGCCGCCGGGTCGACGATGTTTATGTTCGTGGGGCAGGACGGCATCGGCCGCGATCGGCCCACGGATACGCTTCGGTTTTCGACGCTTTCTCATGCCCGCGTCAGCGCGGGAAACACCGACCCGACCGTATCGATTGTGGAGTACGCCCTGGTTCCAGATCCGGAAACCGACACAGCCGTTCTGATGCACCGGGAAGAAACGACCCCGCTGAGTCCATCGGTGAGCGGTCTGGAGGAGTATGAACTGGCCGAATCGGTGATCGGACTGAATTTCCGATATTTCGATGGAAAGGATTGGGCGGATCAATGGAGCGACGCGGATAAAAAGAAATTACCGAAGGCGGTCGAGATCCAACTCATCGTTAAAGATCGCGCCGGTCAGGAACGTCGGTTCACCACACAAACCGATATCCCCATCGGCCAGGCGTCGTGAATCAGATGGGATGGTTCCAATGGGTGAATCGCCATCGGTCTGGATTCATCGCGGCCATCGGTTACGCCACCGCCGCCGTGATCACGATCACGGTCTTTGTTTATCTGACCTTTCCTTGGCAGAAACTTTCGGAATGGATACGGATCAAGATCGAACAGTCCACGAATCTTCAGGTCACGGTCCAGGATAGCCGTGTTCGGTTTCCATTCCTTCTAATCTGGAAGGGGATTACAGTGAGCCGGGCGGGACATCCCGTCCCGGTCCTAATGACTGCGGACCAGATATTGGTCGCCTGGCCGATCGGTGCGATCCTTCGGCGGCATATGGATCTGGACTTGGCGATCCGGGCGTGGGGGGGTGAAGCCCACGGCCGCTTCACGGCCCGCCGGACGGCGCAGGGGATGCAATACCACGTAGAAGCAAGCGGCAAGGGCTTCGAGCTCGGAAAGCTGGCGGCCGTGTTTCAGCTTCCACCCGAGGACGTGATCGGTACGGTTCGGATCAGCCGGTTTGAGCATGACTGGACGAATCAGGACTGGATGCAGGGACAGGGGGTCTTGTCGTGGGAGGCCACCGAGGTGGGGCTGAAGCCGTGGGAAATCCGATTCAAACGTCTGAACGGAAACGTGACCTTGAAAGCCGGAATGAGCAACATTGAAAATTTTTCGGCGCAAGGAGAAGCCCTGGATCTGGTAGGCAACGGGACTCTTCTTCTTCGACCGGAGTTTATGGAAAGCCTGTTGAACTTTAATTCGCGTGTCACACTGCACAAACCGACCGGTCCGCTCGCGCTGTTGTCTACTTTCTCCACTCCCGACGGCCACCTGGACTTTGCGCTTCGGGGCGCCTTGAAACAACCGACGCCTTATGTCAACGGGGCACCGTTTGCGGCCCCGGGTACCGGTGTTTCCGGTTCGCCGGTCGGAACCAACCGGGCCGTCGGATCGCCGCCTTCACCGGCGGTTGCGCCGGATCGTCCCGGCCTGTCGTCGGGAACCGGCCGAATCCCTCCGCCGCCTGTCGGACCGGCCGCATCGGGAGGCCGCGATCAATGAACTCTCCCATGGCACAACAGATCCTGGGTCTTGATTTCGGGTCTTCTTGCCTCAAGGCGGTCTCTTTACGAAAAAAATGGATGGGTCTGGAATGGACCGGCGGTTATCAAAAAGATTGGCCCCGAACTCAAGATCCCTTTGATTGGGCCAAGGAACCGTTTTCAGGATTGAAGGAATGGATTGCCGAGCATCGGTTGGCGACGGACCGGGTGGTGGTTTCGGTGCCGGTCCATCTGATCTCCCTGAGGATGCTGGTGCTCCCCTTTCAGGACGTCCGGAAACTCGAAAAGGTGGTGCCGTTTGAGGTCGAGGGGCTTCTTCCCTATTCGCTGGAGGAAGTCGTGGTCGACTATCAGGTAACCGAGGTCGGGGACGGCAAGTCGCATCTCTTGGTGGCGGCCGTTCCGCGCAGCCTGATGAAAAATTATCTGGACCAACTGGCCCGGGCCGGGATCAATCCGGAGTCGGTGGAGTTGGACGGCATGGCCTTGATGAATCTCGCGCGTCACGTCTTTCCGGAGTCGCTCGGTGCGGGGGATCGCGAGAGAGGCGATACGGCCGTGTTGGACATCGGGGCATCGAAAACGATTGTCTGCATCCTGCACCGGGGGCAACCCCGCTTTCTCCGGACTCTCCTGTGGGGAGGCCGGGATGTCACCGCGGCCCTGTCGGAGGCGTGCGGAATTTCTCCGGCCGAGGCCGAGGAATGGAAACGGCAGGCCGGTCTGATGGATGACGGGATCTCCCCCCTTCACGAGAAAGGGGTTTCCCAAGCCATCGTTCGGGCGCTTGAACCACTGGTCTCGGAACTGGTCCGAACCTTCCATGTTTACCAGACGCAGGGATCCACGCCGGACCGATCCGACGTAACCGAGCTGGTTCTGTACGGCGGAGGAAGCAAGCTCAAAGGTTTAGAGTCTTATCTTGGGTCCGAACTCGGTGTACGGACGTTAACCCACGCGCCCAAGATCGCTTCGAGCAACGGAAACCGGTGGGATCCGGCCTTGGCCCTGAGTCTGGGACTGGCATTGAAAGGAACCCATCTGGCGGACGGGTCGCGGATGAACTTTCGCAAGGGTGAATTTGCGCAGGGTCGAGAGACTGCGGCATCCATGTCCCGCGCACGCTACGTGTGGGTCGGGGCCCTTCTCGTCGCGGCGGTCGCGGCCACGGATCTTTACATGAAGTACAACCTTCAAGTCAGCAAATATGAGAGGTTAAAGACCCAAGTCCGCGAGGAGTTCCGTGCCATGTTTCCGGATGTGAAGAATGTCGTGGATGAGGTTCAGCAGGCGAAGACGGCCGTCGCCGATATGAAGAAGAAATCGGCGCTGTTTGGATTGGGCGATTGGACGCCCTTACAGCTGATGGCCGAGCTGACTCGGCGAATGCCTCCCTCGGTCAAGATCGAGGTCCAGGATTTCGTGATCGAGCCGGGCCGGCTGCGGTTGGAAGCAGAGACGGACAGCTTCGAGTCCGTGGATAAGGTCAAGGCCTCGTTGGGACAGTTTGAGGTGTTCAAAGACGTGACGGTCAGCGACGCCAAGGTCAGCGCGGACCAGGCTCGTGTGCGCTTCCGCCTGACGATGACGCTGGTGCAGAAAGGAGCAGGATGAGCGCTTTTTCCCGATCGGCTTTTGTTCAGCAACTTCTGGCCCGCCTTCGCCGCGACCGGATCACGCCCCGGGAGCGGATCTACCTCATCATCGGCGGGGTGACGCTGATCGGGCTTCTCTTCTACGGAATTTATTCCGCCGCCGCTTCCTATCTCGATCGGGTGAATGGACTCGGCCGGCTGATTCATCAGAAAGAAGAGGCCCTGACCACGCTGGAACAATTCCGTCGGGAATATGTCCAGATCAAGAGCCAGGTCGGCTCCCTGGATGAACGGATCAGCAAAGACCAGGGAAATTTTTCGCTTCTGTCGTTTCTGGAGTCGCTGGCCGGGACGACCGATGTGCGGTCCAAGATTGCCTACATGCGGCCGCAGGCGGCCGTGCCGGTGGACCAGTACCGGGAGATCTCGGTCGAGATGAAGATTGAGAATGTCACATTGGATCAGGCCGTGCGGTTTCTTTCCGCGATCGAACAGGCCCCGCATGTTTTGAAAATCAAGAACCTGCATTTCCGGACGCGTTACGCCAATCCGCAATTCTTGGATGTGACCTTCCTCGTCAGTACCTATGAGAAGTCCGGCTGAAGGGTTTATGAACCGGCGGCGGCCTCGATGCTCGGGTAGACCGGATAGTAATGGGAGTTTATTGGCTGGTTCGCGTTCAGTTGGCCGTCGGTGGAGAGGTCAAACTGTCCGTTGCCGTCCGTGTCGTCATAGAAGAACATGTATCGGGTAAGGACGGTCAACTTGACGGTGAAGGTTCCCTTCGGTTTGTCCGGGATTGTGAGAAAAGGGGAGAGATCAATCGTGACGGTAGGGGAGTAAATCTTGTCCGGGAATACGGCCACGGGAACCTGGAGAAATGTCTTCGCGGGCCTTGGGTCCGCGAGCGGCACAAAGGTACCGTTATCAACGTCGACCCAATTGAATTGGAGTGGGGTGGCAAGATTACTGATTAAGACGTCGCCGGCCAGAACCGGTTTTCCAAGATCCGGATCGGTCAAGCCGCGCGCGTAAAACCGGATTCGATGGTCCACGGGAGAGCTAATTTTAGAGAACGTGACCTGGATATCGAAAAAGGTTACCTCAATCTGGACTTGACTGTAATCGCACTGACACCCGGACGGGAAGACATTGTTGATCTCGATTCTTTGAGGAGTCGAGTTTAAATCCAAAATAATGGGATTTGTATCGCTTCCGGTGTCGAAGATGGTATACGACGGATCGGTTTCACCCGACTTGATCAATTTGACGCTCTTCACCCCGGCCTTGATCGCGGAGGGTGTGATAAACGCGTCCGGGTAATCGCCGGTCCCATCGCCGATACCGGTGCCAGTGGTATTATCGGCGGCGATCATGACCTCGATGCCCCTGTCCTTGTTGTTGCCGCAACCGGCGGGTAGCAGCGTGAAGAAGAGGGCGGCCAGTGCCCAGATCAGCGCGACGATTGGCTCAGGTTTTTCAGTCAAAAGAAATGATCTCATCTTGGATCCTATTGTAGCAGAATGATCATCGGTTTGAAAATGATAAGTCGGGGGGGCCGTGAAAATTTGGACCGGTAAGCCGTTCGGTAATGAACGAGGCATCGCGCTGCTTTTGACCCTGGTGATTCTGGTGCTGCTCACGGCCGTCATCGTGGAATTTGATTACGGCGCCAAGGTGAATTTGATCACGGCCGGCAATTTCCGCGACGAGGTGCAGGCGATCTACCTGGCGAAATCAGGCGTGGCCGCCGCCCGTGCGGCATTGAAAGACGACGCACTCCACCACGGAGCGTATGACGCCTTGACCGAATTCTGGGCCCAACCCCTTCCGGCTTATCCGGTGGGCGAGGGAGCCGTCTCGATCGAGATCGCGGACGAATCCGGCAAGATCGATATCAACCGGTTGGGGGATAAACGATCTCAAGTAAGAGAGGACACCGGAAACATGCTGAAAAGGCTTCTGAGAGTGCTGGAGGTCGATTCCGGCATGATTGAGCCGATCGTCGTGGCGATGACAAACTGGGTCAATCCGAATTCCGAGTGCCCGGAGGAGTTCTATTATGAGCAGCAGAATCCGCCGTATCATTGTAAAAAGGGCCGGATGGATACCCTCTCGGAGTTGCTTTTGGTAAGAGGGATCACGCCGGAGATCTACAAGAAGATCCGGCCCTATGTGACGACGGTCTCGGCCCAGAGCAGCCCCATCAATGTCAATACGGCCGGCCTCCCGGTCCTGGAGGCGCTGGATGATAATATCAATGCGGACACCGCGGCCTGTATCCAGGACCGTCGGCCTTATGAAAATAGTTCGATGTCCGATTTCTATGGCTGCGCGACTGCGGTGGCCGCATGCAGTGTTACCTCGCCCTGTCGAAGACAGATCGGGGTTCAGAGCAGCTACTTCTCGGTGAAGTCGCACGGAGCCATGTATGACACCGAGAAGATCATCACGGCCTTGATCCAGAGACAAGGAAGTAAAACAAACCTTCTTTCATGGCAGATCGAATAGGCCAACGGGATGATTATCTCACAAATAGATTCCCGGAAGGAAAAAAGACGGTAACCTTTTTCGGTACTATTCCATCTGGACCGATTTGATACTGTACTTGATCCTTCCCTCAAGCCATTGGTCCGGGCAGTTTTTCGTATCTTGGATAAAGTTGCCGATCTCCTGAGGGTTGACGGCGCGAAGCTCGCCCTTCGCATTGCCGGGGACGATGACGCGAAGGGGCAGCATCAGGTCTTCCTGGGTCAGAACCTTTCCCTTCGAGTCCATCATCTCGAGTTGAAGTGTGAAACTTTTGACCGGTTGACTTCCGGTGTTTTTGATCTCGCCGAACACCTCACAGGCAACCCGACTCCGCTGAAAGTCCTGGTACCGGTGTGCATGAACCGCAAGGGGAGTAATCGGCATTCTCTCTTTTGCGGGCTCGGCCGGGCGATTCGATAAGACAAGGCTGAAAAGCGTGACCATAATGATTAGATGAAAACGCATGGGATCACCTGGCCCTCTTTTTGTGATCGTAAGCTTGAAGCTGGTTCTCAGATGTGTTATTCTTTGATGCGATTTTTATCTTACGAGAGTCACGAAATAGTGTACGCACAACGGCCGGGAAATTCAAGTCCTAAGGATCAAATGTGATCGAAGATCATCCCTATGTCTTAAAGCGACCTTCCACGGTCTCGGCTTCAATCCGTTTTACGATCGATTACGAAAAAGAGCTTAACCCGGCGCAGTATGCCGCCGTGAGCGCTTTGGACGGGCCTGTTCTGGTGATCGCCGGCGCCGGCAGCGGCAAGACCCGCACCCTGGTCTACCGTGTCGCCCGGCTGATCGAATCGGGCCTGCCGCCCCAAAATCTTCTCTTGCTGACCTTCACCCGAAAAGCGGCTCAGGAGATGCTCAACCGAGCGGGCCTTCTGCTTGGAACCGCGTGCGATCGGGTGGCCGGTGGGACGTTCCATTCTTTTTCCAACACCATCCTCCGACGACACGGGACGGCCATCGGGTTGGATCCGGCCTTCACCATCCTGGATCGATCGGACAGCGAGGATGTGGTCCATCTGCTCCGGAACGCTCGCGGTCTTGGAGATCGAGAGAAACGCTTTCCCCGCAAGAACACCCTGGCCGATATGTTCAGCGCTTCAGTGAATAAGGCCACCGCTCTGGAAGAGATCGTCCTCATGGATTACCCCCACTTCTCCGAGCATCTCGATCCGATTCTACGGCTGGAAAAGGCCTATGCCGATTACAAACAACAGCGAACGCTTCTGGATTACGATGATCTGCTTCTCAAACTTCGGGAGCTTTTGGAAACCCGGGATGAGATCTGCCAACAACTTTCCGAGACCTATCGAGCCATCATGGTGGATGAATATCAGGACACCAACAAAATCCAGGCGCGTGTGGTCCGGCTCCTTTGCGCGTGTCATGAGAACATCATGGTGGTTGGCGATGATGCCCAGAGTATTTATTCCTTCCGTGGAGCCCACTTCAAGAACATCATGGATTTTCCGAAGGAGTTTCCCAAAGCACGAATCTTTAAACTGGAAGAAAATTATCGGAGCACGCAGCCGATTCTCAATTTGACGAACGAGATCATCAATCAGGCCTATGAAAAATATCCCAAACATCTCTTCACGCATCAAAAGGAAGGACGTCGGCCGGTGCTGGTTCGGGCCGAGAACGAGAACTGGCAGTCGCGGTTCGTCTGTCAGCGAGTGCTGGAGCTGCGGGAGGAGGGAGTGCCACTGGAGGAGATGGCGGTTCTTTTCCGCTCCAGTCATCATTCCTTTGATCTTGAAATCGAGTTGGTCAAGCAGGGTCTGCCGTTTGTGAAGCGGGGCGGATTCAAATTTATCGAGACGACTCATGTCAAGGACGTTTTGGCCCATCTCCGGGTCATGCAGAACCCCCGAGATGCCGTGAGTTGGAACCGGCTGCTGATGTTGATCGAGGGGGTCGGTCCCAAAAAGAGCCATGCGATCATTGCAGCCCTCTCGACGGCGATGGGGAAAGAGACGGATTGGCTGAAGGCATTGAAAGCGCAATCCTTGCAGGGTTCCGGGGGGGCGGTGCTGAAAGAGGTGACCCGATTGTTCGAGGACCTTCGGGAAGCCGCCCAAGTTCCATCCGAGCAATTGAACCGGATCTACACCTATTATACGCCGCTTCTGTCGCAGCGGTTTGACGATCACCCCAAACGAATCAAGGATCTTGAACATCTCTATGCGATTACCGAACGTTATCTCAATCTCGATGAGTTTCTGAGCGACATCACACTTGACCCGCCGAGCGAGTCGATGTCTGAGATTGATCCCACCGGAAGGCCAATTGGTCAGGATGATGAGAAGCTCATTTTATCCACTATCCATTCGGCCAAGGGGCTGGAGTGGCATACCGTCTTTATCATCTGGGCGCTGGACGGAAAATTCCCATCGATGTATTCCTTTGATAATGAAGATGAATTGGAAGAAGAACGGCGGCTGATGTATGTGGCCACTACCCGTGCCAAGAAAGGACTGTATATCACTTATCCGATGAATGTTTATGAAAAGGTTCTGGGAACGTTCTTATCCAAGCCGAGCCGTTTTTTAAACGGGATCCCGCGGTCTTTATACGATACTTGGTCGCTTTTATAAAAATATATTTAAAATCATATAGTTATAAATTTGACAAATTAGCCAATGGGTGGTAAATTTAAGAAAAATCTAAAAGTGATAGAAATCGATAGAAAATGAAAAAAATAATAGAGGTATCAAACGTGTTAAGGGTCCGGGTAAAGTCCATCATGCTTGTTTTAGCCGTCTGGGCCATTGCTCCCAGTGCAGGTTACGCATTGGATGGGACCCTCAATTCAGTTTTGTATGTCCCTTCCCAGGTCCGCATCATCCAGGAAAACAACAGCACATTAATAACGACGTTTTCGAATAATCTCGATTTAGCTTTTCAGAAGACACTAAACGATAAACATCCGCTCCTCTCTCTTTATTATCGAGACCTTTCAACAAATGCCGGATCTACCTATATGATGTCGGACACCGAACGGAATTCGGAAGCCCGTCTTGTAACCCGCCAGGCTCTCTATAGAGCTCTCCAAGACACCGTCAACGATGTGAATCTCCTCTACACCATTAAAGAGTACGGTCGCGCAATGACATCGGCCCGCATGAAGGTGAAGGACGGAAATGTGAATTTTGAAGGACCCTCCTTAAATAACGCAGGCAACCGTGGCGACCCCTCCCCTCAGGAGACGCTTCGAAGCAGCCTGGTGCTGATCAACAATGCCCATTTTGGATTGACCTTCCGTACGAGCTTTGGTTCGGTCCAATCCAATCTAACCTATTTCTTGGCGGGACACGATATCCTGGGTGCCAGCCTTCAGAAGGACCTCTCCCAACATTCCAGACTGATCTTTGAATACCGCGTGGCGCCGGATGAAAACAGGGCGCTGGTCAGTCTCCAGCTTCCTTTCCAATACTAACCATTTCCTGCCTTCATTCCGGATTCATGGCCTCAGCCGGCCGACGATGACCTGTTGGGGAATCCGAGGCTGGCCTTTGATAATTTCATGATCGGTTTGGACACGGGCGTATTAATCCTTCAGGGCGTTGACAAGTTGATCTACGTCGTATTCGATCATAGAACGGTAGGTTTCCGTGCCCGGCAAGGCTCCGGGAATCGGTGTCAGGATCACTACGCGGGCGCCGGTTTCCTGGGCCAGAATCTGAGGCAGTTTTGGATTCAGTTGAGGTTCGGAGACGATCACTCGGATTTTATCGGTCTTGATCATCTGAATGAGATCGGAAAGGTGTTTTGCGGAAGGTTCGGTTCCGACTTGTGAAGCGATGCTGCCGCGGATTACGAATCCGAATCGCCGCGCAAAATAGGACCAGGCGGCGTGATGAGTAATGATCTTTTTGTTTTGAAGCGGCTTGAGTTTTACCATCAACCGTTGCTGGGTTTGATCCAAATCCTGAATATACTGCGCCTGGTTCCGCAGGTAGGCTTTTTTATGGGTCGGGTCGATCTTTATTAATCCCTCGGTGATATGACGTACCATGAGTTTGGCGTTCTCGGGGTCGAGCCAGATATGCGGATCTCCCATCCCAAGCGGGTGGTCCGGACGACCGGCTATATCCTGGTTTTTCAGAACCGGGACGCCGATGGATGTTGTGATAACCAAGAGTCGGGGGTTGTCGGCATTTTTGATCAGGGCGTCGACCCAGACTTCCAGTCCCAATCCGATCCGAACCAGCATTCGGGCATCCTGAATCGCAAGAATATCGGTCGGTTTCGGGGTATAGGTATGCTCGCTCTCTAGGCCGCTGAGCAGACTGGTGACCGCTACGCGATCACGGCCAACCTCTTGGACCAGGTCCTTGAGGACGGGCAAGGTCGCGAGCACCTTGATCGGTTCGTCGGCCGCGGCGGAATCGATTGCGGGTATCGGTGGCGCGGACAAGCCAGAACCGAATAACCCCATCGTCAACAGAAGGATGCCCAGCGTTGTCTTTTCATGGACCATCATCAAGCGTGTTCTCAATATTACATTCGGGGGCGATGTTAACCCGGCGGCCAGGTCATCTGTCGGCCACCCAACAGATGAACATGGAGGTGGTAGACGGTTTGCCCTCCTCCCGATCCGGTGTTGATCACGGTTCGAAACCCGGAGGGGGTGAGGTTGTGCGTTTTAGCCAGTCCGTTTGCAACCAGGAACAGAGAACCCATCAGTTCCTTGTCTTCCTTGGTCAGATTCATCAGCGAATCGATATGCTTCCTGGGGACGACAAGAATATGGACCGGGGCTTGGGGGTTGATATCTTCAAAGGCCACAATGGCGTCGTCTTCATAAACGACGCGGCCAGGAATCTCTTTTTTAATGATACGGCAAAACAGGCATTGAGTCATGTCAGATTCTCCTCTGTCGAACGAATCGGCTCATTTTACCGAAACGTTTCTGCAATTCTTCATAGATATCGGTGGGAGAGATATTATGATAGCCCATCAAGACCAGTGTATGAAACCACAAATCGGCGACTTCCCAGATGATTTCCGAGGGGCGGTTATTTTTTGAGCCGATAATCAATTCGCCCGATTCTTCCCCGATCTTTTTTAAAATCTTGTCCCGACCCGAGGTCAATAACCAGGAAACATAGGATTTGCGTTTGGGTGACCGCTTCCGGTCCAAGATAACATCATAAATGCGGTTCAGAATCAAGGCATTTGCCGATGTTGGTTTAAACCGGCGGATACGGCCGTTCTTGACGGTTCGGAAGAAGCAAGACCGCCGGCCGGTGTGACAGGCTGGCCCATCCGGTTCAACGCGGAGCAACAGGGTGTCGCCGTCGCAATCGATCTGGATTTCCTTCACGTTCAGATAGTTCCCGGAAGTGGCCCCCTTGTGCCAGAGGGCTTTTCGAGACCGGCTCCAGAAATGGACCTGCCCGGTTCGCATCGTCTTATCCAAAGACTCGCGGCTCATGTAGGCCATCATCAAGATCGAATTGTCCCGATGATCTTGGACAATCGCAGGGATCAAGCCTTCTCCGTTGAATTTCACACCGGCCGGCAGTCGCTTTGAAGACTTCATTTGGACCCCTCCGGAAATCGGACACGGATGCCTTTGGAATGGAGAAAGGTTTTGGCGTCGAGAATGGTATACTGTTTATAATGAAAAATCGAGGCGGCCAAAACGGCGTCGGCCCGTCCGTCGGCCAACACGTCATAGAGGTGTTCTAGGCTGCCGGCTCCACCCGACGCGATGATCGGGATCGAGACGGCGTCCGACACGGCCCGCGTGAGTTCGAGGTCGTAACCTTCTCGGGTGCCGTCCTGATCCATGCTGGTCAGTAAAATTTCGCCCGCACCGGCCTCGGTCATTCGGACCGCCCACGGCACAGCCTCCAGCCCGGTTGCCTTTCGCCCACCATGGGTGTAGACCTGCCAGGTATTCTTTGATCGTTTGGCGTCGATCGCGACCACGATGCATTGGCTGCCGAACCGTTCCACGGCGGCCTTCACAAAAGCGGGGTCCTCCACGGCGGCGGTATTGATCGAAACCTTGTCGGCCCCCGCGAGCAAAAGATCGCGAATGTCCTGCAAGGTTCGGATTCCCCCTCCGACGGTCAGCGGCATGAACACCTCGGCGGCCGTCCGTTCCACGACCTCCAGCAGGATTTTCCGCTTCTCGTGGGAAGCGGTGATGTCCAGGTAGCAAAGCTCGTCGGCCCCTTCTTCATCGTAGTACCGGGCGATCTCGACCGGGTCGCCCGCATCGCGGAGATTGACGAACCCGACCCCTTTCACGACCCGTCCATCCTTCACGTCCAGGCAGGGAATGATCCGTTTGGCCAGCATCAGGCGGCCCCTCGGCTCAGGGATAGCGCCTCGCTTAATTTGACGTCGCCGGTGTATAAGGCCTTTCCGACAATGACGCCGGCTACGCCGGAGGACTCCAACGAGAGCAGCGACCGGACATCCTCAAGGGAGGAAATCCCTCCGGAGGCGATGATCGGGATTTCGACTGAACGGGCCAGTTCCCTGATCGCATCGAGGTTCGGTCCCTTGAGCATCCCGTCCCTTTGAACGTCGGTGAAGATGATGTACAGAATCCCGAGCCCGTTCAGTCTTTCAGCAAAATCGATTACAGACTCTCCTGTGGCTTGAGTCCATCCCTGTACCAATATCTTCCCGTCTCGAGCATCTAATCCAACCGATATTCCATGGGGAAACAAATCACAGGCTGATTTTAGAAATTGTAAAGATAGTAGTGCTTTTGTTCCTAGAACAAGCTTTGATGCTCCTTTTAGTCTGTAATACTCAATGTCAGAAAATGTTCTTATGCCGCCCGCTACCTGAATCGGAATCTTGACGGATTGAATGATCTTCAGAATCAGGTCTCGGTTTTTGGGGGTTCCGTCGAAGGCCCCGTCCAGATCCACGACATGAATCAATTCCGCACCTTCGGATTCCCATCGGCGGGCGACCGTGACCGGATCATCCGAATAGATCGACTCCGTCCCGAGACGTCCCTGTTGGAGTCGGATGCATTTTCCATCCTTGATATCAATCGCCGGAATGATCAACATCAGTGCCCCTTCGTTTGGGCCCAGGGAGAGGCCGCCATGAGCTGCTCGACGCCGTCTTCGGAGAGTTCGGCGGCCGTGAGCCATCGCCCCTTGCGTTTAAAGAAAAGGCTGAAGGCCGAGATGTCTTCCAATAAGGACTTTTGCGTTTCGTTATAACTGGCCTTCCAGAGGAGATGACCGTCTTCGGCATGGATGAGCTGGACCGTAATCCCGACCGAGGCCGGTTTACGAATTCCATAGGCGGAGCCGTCCCGCTCCGTAAAGGTTGTCACGGATCCGAAAAGCACCGTCGACGTCTTCAAAATCTTTCCGATTAGTTCGGCCCTCTGGATATCGGAGAGGGGCGCGGTCTCACCGCCCAACGGAGAGGGTTCCTGTCCTTCCCAGAGGGTCACGGTGACGTGACGGTTGATCAACTGGCGATAAAATTGGTCCGTGATAATTTGGGGCGCGTCTTTCTCGACCCTGCCGGATCGTATCTCCCCGGTCGTCGAGGGCTCCACGATGAACGGGATGAGGCCGACGTCCTGGACGGAATGCTTTTCGAGTTCGGCCGGCAACGAGCTTTGGATGTATTTAGGCCCGCAGCCGACCAGCCCGGCCAAAAGAAAAAAGAGTATCGTCCGTTTTATCGGCATTGCGCAAAGTTCCGAAGGAGCCTCAAACCGACCGCCTGACTCTTTTCCGGGTGAAACTGACAGGCGAAGACGTTGCCGGTCGCGATGCTCGAAGCAAAGCGTTGTCCGTATTCGGTCGTGGTGGCGATCAGGCCGGGATCTTCGGGCACCCCATAATAGGAATGGACGAAATAAACCATCGCGTCATCCGGAAGGCCTTGAAGCACGGTTGCGGGTTTCTGAATCTCCAGCGTGTTCCATCCCATATGCGGCACTTTCAAACCATCGTCCGGAAAGCGGATGACGCGGCCCCGGATCCAGCCCAGCCCTTTGTGAAGGCCGAACTCCTCGCTCTCCGTGAACAGGAGTTGCAGGCCCAAACAGATCCCGAGAAACGGCTTTCCGCTCGATAAGGCCCGATGGACGGGATCGATCAGGCCCATCTCTTCGAGGTTGCGCATGCAGTCCGGAAAGGCGCCCACGCCGGGAAGAACAACGTGGCTCGCATCCGCAATACGCCGGGCGTCGCGCGTGACGTCGACCGCAAAGCCCAACCGTTCGAAGGCCTTCGAGACGCTTCGGAGATTGCCCATGCCGTAATCAATAATCGCGATCATGTTGATTTATTTTAGGGGCTCACGTCGCCCCCTCCACCGGCCAAGCCGGATGGAGCCTCCCCCTCTCGCTCGCTTTGCTCGCTAGGCGAACCCCAGAGCAGGTGGGGCGCCCCGCCTCCGGTCGCTCGCTTACAATTTACCCTTCGTGGACGGAACGCCGCGCGTCCGCGCATCCATCTGCACCGCCTGATCCAGGGCCTGTCCGAACGCCTTGAAGATCGCCTCGATCACATGGTGGGGATTCTTTCCGTAGGGGACATTGATATGGAGCGTGGTCCCGCTGTGAACGACGAACGCCTTGAAGAACTCTTCGATGAGCTCCACATCGAAGTCACGGATCATTTTCTTTTTCGGCAGCGGAACCTGGTAGATCAGGTACGGACGTCCGGAAAGATCCAGATCCACCCGGGCGATCGCTTCGTCCATCGGCACGGAGAAGGAACCGTACCGTTTGATGCCCTGCTTGTCCCGAAGCGCCTTGGCCACGGTCTCGCCTAAAACGATCCCGATATCCTCCACCGTGTGGTGAAAATCGACCTCCGTGTCGCCCCGCGCCATGACCGTGAGATCAAGCCGGCCGTGTTTGGCCATCAGGGTGAGCATGTGATCCAAAAACGGCATCGTGGTTTGAACGCGGCTCTGTCCGGTGCCGTCCAGAGCCAGTCGGACTTTCACGTGTGTTTCGGTGGTCTTCCTCTGAACTTCCGCCAGACGTCTCTTCATTGAGTGCGAACCTCCACGGCCCGGGCATGCGCTTGAAGCCCTTCCATCTCCGCGATCCGAATGGCCGCATCCTTGACCCGCGACAGGCCTTCACGGCTGAACGCAAGGAGGCTGGTTTTCTTCACGAAATCTTCCACCGACAGGGGCGATGAGAAGCGGGCCGTTCCGCCGGTGGGCAGGACATGGTTCGGCCCCGCGACATAATCGCCCAGGGACTCCGTGGTGTAGTGACCGAGGAAGACGGCCCCGGCATGTTTGACCATCGGCAGCAGGCGGTCCGGTTGGTCCACGGCCAATTCGAGATGCTCCGGCGCGATCGCATTGGCCATCGTCACGGCTTGGGCCAGGTCTCTCACCCGAAAAATGGTTCCCGAACGCCGGAGCGATTGGGTGATGATCTTTTTTCTCGGGAGAAGTTCGATCTGTTCCTTCATTCGTACCCGGACTTTTCGGATCAGCGAGTCGCTGGGGGTGATCAAGATCGCGATCGCCTGCTCGTCATGTTCGGCCTGGGACAGCAGGTCGGCCGCAACGAATCGGGGATCGGCCGTGTCGTCCGCGATCACGACGATCTCGCTGGGACCGGCGATCATATCGATGTCCACCAGGCCGAAGACCAGCCGTTTGGCCGTGGCGACGTAAATGTTTCCCGGTCCGACGATCTTGTCCACCCGGGCGAGGGTCTTGGTCCCATAGGCCATCGCGCCGATCGCTTGCGCGCCGCCGACCGTATAGATTTCGTCGACGCCGGCCAGATCGGCCGCCACGAGCAGGTGAGGGTTCAACTCGCCTCGAGGGATCGGCGTGCACATCACGACTTCCGGGACGCCGGCCACTTTGGCCGGAACGGCGTTCATCAGAACGGAAGAGGGATAGGCCGCTTTCCCTCCGGGGACGTAAATCCCGACCCGGTCCAGCGGGCGCACCAATTGTCCGAGGGTGATCTGCTGCTCTTCATAGTTCCAGCTCTTCGGTTTTTGTCGTTCGTGGAACGATCGGATCCGATCGGCGGCAAATCGAAGCGACTCCACGGCTGCGGGTGCCACCTGACGGTAAGCCTCCTTGATTCGGTCCGGACGGATTCGAAGCCGGTCGGCCGTGAGACGGACCTGATCGAATTTGCGCGAATAGCGAAGGACGGCGGCGTCTCCTCGTCGTCGAACCGCCTCCAGGATCGTCCGGACCGTCTTCTCGATCCCCGCCGGGGCCGAAGCCGTCCGCCGCAGACGGGCCAGCCACGTCCGGGTCGGAGTTTTTTGGTTTAGCCGGATCAGTTTCATTCGGTCGTCTCGCCGATCGTTTTCTCCAGACGTTGGATCAGATCCGTGATCGTCTTGGTTTTTGTTTTGAGACTGGCCCGGTTCACGATCAACCGGGCGGTGGATTCCGCGATGACCGCCTGCTCCTCGAGGCGGTTCTCCCGCAGGGTCGTCCCGGTGGTGATCAGATCCACGATCTGCTCCGACAGTCCCACCAACGGGGCGAGCTCGACCGCCCCCGACAGCCGGATGATCTCAACCGGTAATCCCTTTTCATTGAAATACCGTTCGGCGATTTTGGGATATTTCGTCGCGATCTTCAGTTTGGCCGAGGACCAGCTGGGCGTCATGGCCGCCGTTCGGGGTCCGGCCACGACGATCCGACAGGACCCGAAACGAAGATCGAGCGGTTCATACACGTCGGGTTCCTGTTCCAGCAGGACGTCTTTGCCCACAATACCCATGTCGGCCGCGCCGTACTCCACATAGGTGGGCACGTCCACCGCGCGCACGATCACCATGCGGATCCGGTTCGGGGCGTTTTCGAACAGGAGTTTGCGGCTGTCGGTCTTCAGCCCCCGCGGAAGGAGTCCGTTCTTCCTGAAAAGGGCGATGGACGGATTGAGGAGGCGTCCTTTCGGCAATGCGATGGTAACGGTATCTTTCATGGCGTTTGTTTATTGGTAGGGGCTTGCGTCGCCCCCTCCACCGGCCAAGCCGGATGGAGCCTCCCCCTCTCGCTCACGTTGTTCGCTGGGTAGATACACACGAGCAGATCCCGCGAGTATCTACGTGATCCGGGTGATCTCGCCCCCGAGGTTTGAAAATTTCTGTTCGATCTGTTCGTAGCCCCTGTCCAGATGATAGACGCGCGAGATCTCGGTCTCGCCTTCCGCGGCCAGCGCGGCAAGAACCAAACAAGCGCTGGCCCGGAGGTCGGAGGCCATCACGGGAGCCCCGCTCAAGCGTTGGGTTCCTTTGATGATCGCATTATTTCCCTGAACGTTGATATTGGCACCCATGCGTCGGAGCTCGGCCACGTGCGTAAACCGGTTCTCGAACACCGTCTCGGTGATCACGCTCAAGCCGTCGGAGAGCGCCATCAGGGCCATCATCTGGGCCTGCATGTCCGTCGGGAAACCCGGATACGGGAGCGTCTTGATATCCACCGCCCCGATCCGCCCCGTTGCGGCGGCCCGGGCGCCGTCCGTCTCCTCGCGAATCTGGACGCCCGCCTCTCGCAGTTTTTGCAAAACGGCGTCCAGATATCGGGGATTGCAGCCGCGGACGAAAATTTCTCCTCCCGTGATGGCGGCGGCCGTCAAGTATGTCCCGGCCTCGATGCGGTCCGGCATGATGCGGTACGTGCAGGAATCGTTTAACGATTCAACGCCGTCGATCGTGATGACGTCCGTACCGGCTCCATGGATCTTCGCACCGCACCGGATCAGGAAATGGGCCAGATCGACCACCTCCGGCTCGCGGGCGGCATTCTCGATCACCGTGACGCCGTCGGCAAGGGTGGCGGCCATCATGAGATTCTCCGTGCCCGTGACCGAGGTCAGGTCCAGGTAGATCCGGGCACCCTTAAGGCGTTGGGCCCTGACCGTGACATAACCGTGCTCGATCTGGATCTCGGCCCCCATTTTTTCCAATCCCATCAAGTGAAGATTAATGGGGCGGGCCCCGATCGCGCAACCTCCAGGCAGCGAAACCCGGGCCTCACCAAAGCGCGCGGCCAGCGGACCCAAGACCAAGACCGAGGCGCGCATCGTTTTGACCAGCTCATAAGGCGCTTCGTGACGGGCCAGCGCGGGCATCCGAACCGTCCAGCCGCCCTGGCCGTCGTCCTCGATCACGGCGCCGAGATGATTCAACAGGCGTTTGATCGTCGCCACGTCCATCAGCTTCGGAATATTCTGGACGCGGTGTTCTCCTCGACTCAAAAGGGTCGCCACGAGGATGGGCAGCGCGGCGTTCTTGGCCCCGCTCACCGCGACCTCGCCTTTGAGCCGCTTGCCCCCCTTGATCCGGATTTTATCCATTGATTGATAGGGGCTTGCGTCGCCCCCTCCACCGGCAAAGCCGGATGGAGCCTCCCCCTCTCGCTCGCTTTGCTCGCTGGCAAGAAATCCACGAGCAGATCCTGTGAGTCTCTACGCGATTCACGGTTTTTTCAGAACAACAACCCGATCAATTTTTTGCAGGTCTTTTTTAATTTGGTCGACCCGCCAGCCGCTTTGCTCGGCCATCTCGCGGACGGGGATCGCCTGCCGGATCCCGACTTCCAGAAAGAGGCGTCCGCCGGGGCGAAGAAACTCCAGGGCGCCGGGCAAAATCCGACGGTAGTAATCCAACCCATCGCATCCGCCGTTCAGTGCGAGCCGGGGTTCATGGAACCTCACTTCCGGCTGCAGTCGATCCAGTTCCCCGGCCGGTACATAGGGAGGATTGACCGTCATGACATCAATCCGATTGTGCAAGCTGATCGAGGCCAATGGCTCAAGCAGGTCGCCTTCCAGAAATTCGATTCGCCCCGCCATCCCATGCCGTAGGGCGTTCGAACGCGCGACGTCGAGTGCGGCAGGCGAACGATCGGTCGCAAGAATTCGAGCCGTCGGATAGAGCGTGCCCAGCGTGACGGCCAGACAGCCTGTGCCGGTGCAGAGATCCACCAGCGTGATCGGCAGTGCCGGTCGGCCAAACTGCTCCAGAACGGCCTCGATCAACAACTCCGTCTCGGGCCGGGGGATCAACGTATCCGTCGTGACCCGGAATTCCAGTCCCCAGAATTCCTGTATGCCGAGGATATACTGGAGCGGTTCCCGGCTCGCGCGTCTCCGGATCAGACCGGCAAACGCTTCTCGCTGATCGGGATCGAGAGAGAGGGCATCAGCCCGGTAGAGGTCCAAGCGGGGGCGGTTTAAAATATGGGCGATCAGCGTTTCGGCTTCCCGGCGGCCGTCCGGAATCCCGGCCTCGATCAGCGCGCGCGTCGCCGTTCGGAGAAGATCCTGAGTTTCTTGAGTTGTGGATGTGGGGGTGCTTATTTTCATGAATAATCAGGGAGTCATTACGGTGTTGAGCCGTTCGGATTGATCGGCCGCGATCAGCGTCTCGATGATCTCGTCCAGATCTCCGTCGAGAACCTGGGTCAGGCGGTGCAACGTCAACCCGATCCGGTGATCGGTGACCCGGTTCTGGGGAAAATTGTACGTGCGTATTTTTTCGCTCCGATCCCCCGTCCCCACCTGGGATTTCCGCGCCTTGGCCATTTCGGCCTCCTGCCGGCTCTGTTCGACTTCCAAGAGCCGCGCGCGAAGCACGCGCATGGCCTTGTTTCTGTTCTTGAGTTGGGATCGTTCGTCCTGACAGCTCACGACCGTGCCGGTCGGGACGTGTGTGATCCGGACGGCCGAATGGGTGGTGTTGACGCCCTGACCTCCGGGTCCGGATGCGCAGAAGGTATCGATACGGAGATCGCTTGGATCGATCGTGATGTCCACTTCTTCCGCTTCCGGGAGCACCGCCACCGTGACGGCCGAGGTATGAATGCGCCCCCCCGCCTCGGTGACGGGGACCCGCTGAACCCGATGGACGCCGCTTTCAAATTTCAAATGGCGGTAGACGCCTTTTCCTTCGATGGCCGCGATGACCTCTTTTAAGCCCCCGATCCCGGTCGGACTGGAGCTGATGATCTCGACATGCCACCGATGATTTTCGGCATACCGCGTATACATCCGGAACAGTTCGGCCGCAAAAAGAGCGGCCTCATCGCCGCCCGTGCCGGCCCGGATTTCCAAAATCGTGTTTTTATCATCGCGGGGATCTCTGGGCAGCAACAGCCGCTTGAGCTGCTGCTCCAGCCGATCCTTGCGCGTTGAAAGTTCCTGGCGCTCGTGTTCCGCCATCTCCCTCAGGCCGGCTTCCGCCCGGGCGTCTCGAAGCATTTCTTCCGTGGCCTCGATCTCTTTGAGAACGATCTTGAACTGCCGATACTGCTCCACGACCTCCGCGAGATCGGCGCGCTCCTTGGCCAGACGCTGAAATTGGGCCTGATCCGCGATAATTTTAGGATCGCTCAGAGCATGAGTCAATCCGTCAAATTTATCCTGGAGCATCTCAAGTTTTTGGATAAAAATCTGATCGTTCGTTGTCATAATCGTTGAGGCTTATTGCTTCTTGTACTTTTTCCGGAACCGTTCGACGCGGCCTTCCGTATCGATCAGCTTCTGCGTGCCCGTAAAAAAAGGATGGCAGGCGGAACAGATCTCCACATGAATGTCGCTCCGGGTCGAGCGGGTTTTAATGACGTTTCCACAGGCGCAGGTGATGTCGGTCACTTGATACGCCGGATGAATCCCTTCTTTCATTTGATCCTCCTTTTGTTGGGGCTTGCGTCGCCCCCTCCACCGGCGAAGCCGGATGGAGCCTCCCCCTCTCGCTCGCCGTGCTCGCTGGGTACCGACGGCTCGATGGGATTTTTGTTGTGTCCACAAAACATGTCATTATATCATTTTTAATTTCTTATGAAAAGGGCCTGATTGGAAATGCTTTGACCGGGAATCGAAGAGGGCTTTTTGCGTTCGATCCGAGGCGAGCGGGCCGAGGAGGCTACTTGTTCATGGATTCGAGGAACTCTTTGTTGGTTTTGGTGTTCTTGATTTTATCGATCAGAAATTCCATGCTCTCCACGGTCGAGAGGGGGCTTAAAACCTTCCGCAGAATCCACATCTTGTTCAGGTCGTCCTTGTCCACCAGCAGTTCTTCTTTGCGCGTTCCGGACTGATTGATATCGATCGAGGGGAACACGCGCTTGTCGGCCAGCTTCCGGTCGAGATGGACTTCCATATTTCCCGTTCCCTTGAATTCTTCAAAGATGACGTCGTCCATCCGGCTGCCGGTGTCGACCAGGGCCGTCGCCATGATCGTCAGGCTGCCCCCGTTCTCGATGTTTCGTGCCGAGCCGAAAAAGCGTTTGGGACGCTGGAGAGCGTTCGCGTCCAAGCCGCCCGACAAAACCTTGCCGCTGGGCGGAATGATGGAGTTGTAGGCCCGGGCCAGCCGGGTGACGCTGTCCAATAGAATCACCACGTCGCGTTTGTGTTCGACCAGGCGTTTGGCCTTCTCCAGAACCATTTCGGCGACCTGGGCGTGGCGCTGCGCGGGCTCATCGAAGGTGGAACTGACCACCTCGGCCTTCACCTGGCGCTGCCAGTCCGTGACTTCTTCGGGCCGCTCATCGATCAGCAGAACGATCAGGGTGATTTCGGGATGATTGGAGAGAATGGCCTTCGCGATATTCTGAAGCAAGACCGTTTTTCCGGTGCGGGGGGAGGCGACGATCAATCCGCGTTGCCCTTTTCCGATCGGCGTGATCAGCTCCATGACCCGCGTCGACAATTCCAGGGGATCGTGTTCCAGGCGTATCTTTTCTTCCGGATACAGCGGGGTGAGGTTGTCGAATAGGATCTTGTCCCGCGCCGTTTCCGGATCTTCGAGATTGACCTTTTCCACCTTCAAGAGGGCGAAGTACCGCTCACCCTCTTTGGGAGGACGGATCTGTCCGGAGACGATGTCGCCGGTGCGGAGATTGAAGCGGCGGATCTGAGAGGGAGAAATATAGATGTCGTCGGGTCCGGGCAGATAATTGTAGTCCGGGGCGCGCAGAAATCCGAAGCCGTCCGGAAGCGTTTCCAGGACGCCTTCTCCATAGATGACGCCGTTCTTATCGGCTTGGGCCTGGAGAATCGCGAAGATCAACTCCTGTTTTCTCAGGTTGCTGGCCCCGTCGATCTTCAGATCCTTTGCGACGTCGTTTAATTCGGCGATGTTTTTTTCCTTTAATTCTTGAAGATTCATGCGGTTCTCCTTGACGTTGTCGATCATATGCGCTCTCGGCCGCAGCCCGGCTTGCATCAAGCAAGACCCTGGGCAGGTTTGAACGTACGCTTTTTAATTTATTGAATAGTTAAGTGCCAACAGTCTCTTCATCCAACATGTCTGCTGCGACCCGCAGCATGCAGGTCGGCTGACAAAGAAGCAGTTTTTCAAGTTGGGTGAGAAGAGTAATATTCTGGTGGATAGTTCACCGGGATCGACTCAAGGCCGCTGAAATTTACGCTGCATTCTTAATATAAAGATGAGGTGTCTGGATTTCGTTCCCTGTTGAAGAATCGGCTTCTTGCGGTGTGTACACTAATACTATAGCCGATTGTGATGGATTTTGTCAACTCCTATTTATAGGGGCTGGCATTTACTTTAAATCTTTCGCGCACCGGAAACCGGCGTCCGGGTAAGCCCCTTCGGGACTGATATAGAAACGATAGGAGGTTCGATAGAAATACGGAATCGCATAATGTCCCATCCCGCCCCAGCTGCTGCCTCGAATGACCTTGAATTTCTCTCCGAAGGTTTCGCTGGTGTAGTCGGATCCGGGGTAAGGTTGATACCAGTCTGCGGTCCATTCCCACACGTTGCCGGCCATGTCGTAAACGCCGTAAGGACTTTTGCCGGCATCAAAGTGGCCAACGGGAGTCAGATCACCGATGCCGGTATCCCCCGTATTGGCCTTGGTGGCGTCAAACTCGTTGCCCCAGGGATAGTCCCGACCGTCCGTTCCGCGGGCCGCCTTTTCCCATTCGGCCTCGGTCGGCAGACGTTTACCGGCCCACTTACAGAAACGCTCCGCATCATACCAGTTGACGAAAACCACGGGATAATTTTCGCGTCCGGGAGGGATCTTGCCGGACGGCCAGTTCTCCGGGGGCCGAGAGCCCGTGGCATCCACGAACGGCTTATAGGCGGCGTTGGTCGCTTCAAACTTGTCCATGAAGTAACTCGGAAGATTGACCTTGTGTTGGGGATGTTCATCCAGATACCAGGGTTTCACCGTACCGAATTCGGTGGCCTTGCCTTCCGTATCCACTTTATTGCTGCCCATGATGAATTCGCCTGCCGGAATGAGTACCATCCCTTCAGGCGGGGTTTGATTTTTGGGACACCCCGCAATAACCAGCAGGCAGAGAATCAGGAAACCGGAACGCTTGGTGATGCGGAACATAAGAAAACGATGTCCTTCCTCGGAGGGAGCGTTATAGGGATTTGGCGCACCGAAAGCCGAAACCGTTGTTTTTCGTCCCGGGGTTGAAAAAGCTGCGGTTGAAATTCGGGGCGCTGATCCCGCAATGGTAACCCGAACAATCGATCCAGGATCCGCCCTTCAGCACGCGGTACTTTTCACCGTAGTTTTCGGTGGGACGCTTATTCTCCGCATAGGCCTTGTACCAACTGGCCGTCCATTCCCAGACATTACCGGCCATGTCCGAAACCCCGTAGGGGCTGTTGCCCTTCGGAAAGCTTCCAACCGGGGTCGTCCCTCCCAACTTCAATTGGGGGACGTTGGCCTTCTTGGGATCAAAGTCGTTGCCCCACGGAAACCAGCGTCCGTCCGTGCCGCGGGCCGCCTTTTCCCATTCGATATCCGTTGGCAGGCGCTTCCCGGCCCAATGACAAAAGTCGTTGGCGTCATACCAGGTCACGAAGACGACCGGATGATTGCCGTTGTTGGGAGGGTAGGTATTGCCGATCCAGTCCTCCGGAGCGGGACGCCCGGTGGACTCGATGAACTTCTGGTACAGGATATGGGTCACTTCGAATTTATCGATATAGAAACTGTCCAGATAGACCGTATGCATGGGACCTTCGTCCGGCCATCGTGCATCCGACCCCATGATGAAGGGCCCCTGCGGAATCAGGGTCATGTTGGGCGGTGCCGTCGCATGGGACGGACTTGATTTTGGCGCTCCGGCCGCTGTCGCCCCCGTGACCCCCGTGAACAAGCCGATCGCGGTCAAAAGAAAAAGGACGTTGAATAAAAAAAAACAGGTTCCTTTCAGAGGGTCGAGGGCAATCATGAGGGATTTATGTTCCGAAACAACGGTGCGGGATCTCTTCTCCGGGTTCCCATGATAGCAAGGATTTCAGAGGGCGTCAAGAATAACTTTGCCTGCGCACACCGTCGGGAGCCCTATTGACTATTTGATGACCGCGTGTTAGAGTTTTCAAATTCTATGGCGACGATGAACGGATCGGTGCGATGCTGGATCTGA
Organism: Nitrospirota bacterium; assembly: GCA_016194285.1. Taxonomy (GTDB): domain Bacteria; phylum Nitrospirota; class Nitrospiria; order JACQBZ01; family JACQBZ01; genus JACQBZ01. The sequence goes on from JACQBZ010000040.1 coordinate 30,009, forward strand.
GATACGTTCGAGAACACAAAGAACGGGTTCGACAAAAGATGGCGGAGCGCGGGCAGACGGTCGATCTGGAAGGGCTGCTCACGCTGGATGAGCAGCGTCGGCAACTGACCGTTCAAGTGGATCAGTTGAAGAACCGCCGCAACATGGCCTCCGAAGAGATCACCCGTTTAAAAAAAGAGAAGAAACCCGCCAATGCGTTGCTGGCCGAAATGAAGCAGGTCTCGGATCGGATTCAGCAGCTCGATGAACAGATGCGATCGCTCGATGAGCAATTGAAAGACCGACTGCTCTACCTTCCGAATCTGTTGCATGACTCCGTGCCGGCGGGAAAGGATGAGAAGGAGAACCGGGAGATCCGGCAATGGGGGAAGCGGCCCTCTTTTGATTTTCCGTCTCGGTCTCATTGGGAGATCGGAGAGAAGCTGGGCATTTTGGATTTTGAGCGGGCCGCCCGGGTAACGGGGGCGCGGTTCGTCTTCTACAAAGGCCTGGGGGCGCGCCTCGAACGGGCCCTTATGAATTTCATGCTGGATCTCCATGTCCGGGAACACGGCTATGAGGAGATCCTTCCGCCGTTCATCGTCAATCGCGCAAGCATGATCGGGACGGGCCAATTGCCGAAGTTCGAAGAGGATCTGTTTCGCCTTCGCGACGAGGATTATTTTCTAATTCCGACCGCCGAGGTGCCGGTCACCAATCTTTACCGGGACGAAATTTTGGACGAGGATCAGCTGCCGTTGTCTTATGCGGCCTACACCCCCTGTTTCCGCCGGGAGGCCGGCTCCTACGGCAAAGACACGCGGGGTCTGATCCGTCAGCATCAATTCAACAAAGTGGAGTTGGTGAAATTCGCAACGCCTGAACGCTCGTATGAAGAACTGGAGCGGCTGCTTCAGGATGCCGAGTCGGTGCTGCAACGGCTGGGGCTGCACTATCGGGTCGTACTGCTCTGCACCGGGGATACCGGATTCTCATCCGCCAAGACATACGATATCGAGGTGTGGCTTCCCGGACAAAACCTCTTTCGGGAGATATCGTCCTGCAGTAATTTCGAGTCGTTTCAGGCGCGGCGGGCCGGGATCAAGTATCGGGCGAAAGGCGGCAAAAAGACGGAGTACGTACACACGATCAACGGCTCTGCCCTGGCGATCGGTCGCACCGTCGTGGCGATTCTGGAAAATTATCAGCAGAAGGACGGCAGTGTGATCATCCCAGAGGTGTTGCGACCGTACATGGGCGGGGTGGGGGAGATTCGCTGACGATAAATATTTTGTAGGGGCGTGATTCATCACGCCCGAATTAAGGCGCAATAAATTGCTCCCTACATCTGCATGTAACGCTGAATTTGAGAATAGAGCAATAGAGCAGTAGACCGCATTGGAGCTTCTCTCTCTTTTAATGCTCCATTGATCAATTGCTCCAATGCTCTGTAAAAATTGCGTGGCAATTTTTACGGAGGGGTGGCCGAGTGGCCTAAGGCGGCGGTCTTGAAAACCGTTACCCGAAAGGGTCGTGGGTTCGAATCCTACCCCCTCCGTGCGGTCTTCTGGTAAGGAGGCTGGACGGAGAGGATAAGGATGCTATGTTATTTCAAATATTTTAAGAACTCCGAATCGGGACTTAAAACCAACGTCGTTTCCTTATCGAGCGATTTCTTGTAAGCTTCCATCGTACGCATGAACTCAAAGAATTCTACGTCCTTCTGATACGCCTGGGCATAAATCCGGAAGGCCTTTGCATCCCCCTCCCCCATGGCCGTCTGTGAGATTTTATAGGCTTCGGCCAGTATGATCTCCCGTTCCTTCTCGGCCTCGGAGCGGATCTTCTGCGCCTCTTCCGCGCCCTCGGAGCGGTACCGCTTCGCCTCGCGCTCGCGTTCCGCCTCCATCCGCGTGAAGACGGCCTTCTCGTTCTGCTCCGGCAGATCGGCGCGCTTGATCCTCACATCATCCACCTCGATCCCGTAGGCCGCGGCCTTCACATTCGCACGCGCGGTGACGGTCTCCATGATCGTGGATCGGGCGGTCGAGACGATCTCGGCGAGATCATGCCGTCCCAGTTCCACCCGGAGTTCCGAATAGATGATGTCGTCCAGCCGTCCGAGCGCCGCCTGCTGCGTCTGGAAGGCCTCGTAGACCTTGAGCGGGTCCTTGATCCGCCACTTGGCAAAGTTGTCGAGCAGAAGCGTCTTTTTGTCCTGCGTGATCACGTCCTGCGAGGTCGTGTCGTAATCGAGCAGCCGTTTATCGAAGTAGATCACGTTCTGTACGAACGGGACTTTGAACTGGAGCCCCGGTTCGATCACGATCCGGACCGGTTTGCCGAGCTGGACCACGATCGCGGTCTGGGTCACATCCACGATGAAGAAGGGTGAGCCGCCGATGATCAGGACGATGAGCACGACGCCGATGAGAATGAGCCATTTCTTCATGGTTTCACCTCGATCGGCTTCGTTTGACGGCCGAGCGGGAGATACGGAAGGAGTTGATTGCTGAATTTCTTATCGACAATGACCTTGTCGATCCCCGGAAGAATCTCTTCCATCGTCTCCAAAAACAGGCGTGTCCGGATCACCTTTTTATTCTGCTGGTACTCCTTCAGCATCTCGTTAAAGCGAGCCGCCTCGCCCTCAGCCCGCCGGACGCGTGCCTGGCTGTAGGCCTGGGCCTGGTTGACGACCTGGGCGGCTTCCCCTTTGGCTTTGGGGATGATGTCGTTTCGGTAACTCTCGGATTGATTGATCAGTTTCTCCTTGTCCTCTTTCGCACTCGCGACATCCTTGAACGCCCCGGCGACCGGATCCGGCGGATTGACGTCCTGAAGCTGAATCGCGGCGACCTGCACGCCGGCGTGGTAATCATCCAGTATCTTCTGGAGCAGGTCCTGTGTTTTCTGCTGGATCTCGGCCTTGCCGGTCGTGAGCGCTTCATCGAGATGGCTCTCGCCGACCACCTGGCGGATCGCGGCCTCGGTCGCCTTCATGATTGTCTCGCCGAGGTCGGCGACATTAAAGAGGAACTCTTTCGAATCGCGGATGCGGAACTGGACGATCAGCTCGACCGAAAGGATATTCATATCCCCCGTGAGCATCAGAGCCTCGCGTGGAATCGTTTTCGTGCCGCCTGGTGCACTGGACCGGAAGCCGATCTCGAGACGGTGCAGCTTGGTGATCTGGGGAATCAGAACGGTTTCAATCAGCGGGATCTTGAAATGGGGACCGGGCGGGGTCAGCCGGTCAATGCGGCCGAACCGTTTGACCACGCCCTGCTCATTGGGGGCGACGATGTAGAAGGACTGCCAGGCGAGGATGAGGGCGAGGATCAGTCCGACGATAGAGAGCCAGCCACCGCGTCCGTCTCCGCCGAATGCCTTTCGCAGACGTTCCCGAAAATCGCGCGCAACCCGTTCAAAATCGGGCATGTCTCCCTGAGGTTTCCTTCCCCATTCCATTCGACGACCTCTGAGTTCCTAAACGCGTCCTCACCATAGCCTCTTTTCCTACCCCTGTCAACAAAAGTCGTCAGGGAAGGTAGAAATCTCTTGGATGAAATAATACCCACGCTTTTGATTCTCCATCTTTCCATTGCAAATCTTCCGGATTTCTCTTAGAATGAGCCTCGAATTTTTTCTTCAGTTGCCTTATGTGCCTTATAAATCGGATCGGTTTCGGGTGAGCAGCGTTCGGGAGGGTTCTAAATAGATGGATATCCCACGCAATGTCGCAGTCATCGTCGGGAGTCTGCGCAAGGATTCATTCAGTCGCAAGATGGCCAACGCGCTTGCGGCTCTTGCGCCTGCGTCCCTCAGGCTCCAGATCGTTGAGATCGGGCAGTTGCCGATCTATAACCAGGATCTTGATGATGCCAATCCGCCGGCGGCCTGGGTCTCTTTCCGGGAGCGGATAAAGGCCGCGGATGCGGTTTTGTTCGTCACGCCGGAACATAACCGTTCGGTGCCCGCAGCACTCAAGAATGCGCTGGATGTCGGTTCACGGCCTTATGGGAAAAGCACATGGAACGGCAAAGCGGGAGCCGTGGTCAGCGTATCACCGGGAGCGCTTGGCGCTTTCGGGGCAAATCACCACCTCCGCCAGTCTCTCGTCTTCCTGAATGTGCCCACGATGCAGCAGCCCGAGGCGTACATCGGCGGCGCCGACAGTCTGTTCAACGCCGATGGTAATCTGTCCAACGAGAGCACTCGGGGTTTTCTCCGGAAATTCATGGAGGCGTATGCGTCCTGGATCGAACTTAACCAACGGCGCTAAATCTTTTTCAGTTCCTTTGGGGAAAAATCCTGCCCGTGAAAACGAAGGGGGTGTCATCCATGCAAGATCCGATCAGATTCTCACGATGGTTTGTCCCAATGACGGTTTTGGCCGTGTCGGTTGTTTCATCGTCCACGGACGCTGAAGTCGCTAAGTTTGGAACACCGAAGGATCAAGAAGGCACGCGGATTTTTCAGGCCACGGAGCATCCCCATTACAGCGGCCAGTTTCATCTCAAAGGGCAGAAGGCCACGCTGGTAGGCGGCATGCAGGACCCGTCACCGTGGGACCATCTTGACTACGCCGGCAAACATCTGTCATCCGTGCCCGGAACGATCGATATTGATGTCGATGAACGGTCCAACACCGGCCAGGTCGTGGCCGAGTTCGACGAAGGGAAGGATCATTATCGGATCGTCTTTGACCGTTTTGCAGGGTCGGCCCCGTACCAAGACGGGGGCATCGCGACCCGCGTGTACGAGCACGGCGATTCAGGAAACGGCGACCCTCTCTATCCGAAGACCTGGCTTTATCTGGCGGGCTGGGGTCGGGCGGATGTTTTCAAGAACGGCCAACCCCTCTACAAGGACTACTCGGCCCACTTCATGGTGATGGAACGCTCCCGCGATCCGAAGACCCATGAGGTGCACTATCCCGAAAAGCGGACGCTTCCAGGAGGGGAGACCGACCCGGCCGGAATGGAAATCGATCTGTGGGTCCGTTCGAAGGAACCCGACACCAAAAACTTTCCACCCTATGAAGTTTTCCTCCATCTCTACTGGGATGAAGTGACCTGGCGATAGTCTGTGTGACAGGACATGAAACCCGGTTCCGGACGCGGGCCCTTGTGCCCGGCGCTATTCTTCCGTTATGATAGCTGATCAGCAATTTAAGGAGGGCTGTGATATGCAAAGACTCACGCGAAAGGCCGTCCTGGGGATGATGCTGTTCTTCCTCGTCGGCTGCGGCTATAACGATCTACAGGGCCTCGATGAAAACGTGAAGGCGGCCTGGTCGGAGGTCCAGAACCAGTATCAGCGACGGGCCGACCTGATCCCAAACCTGGTCAATGTAGTGAAGGGATACGCGGCGCACGAGCGGGAGACTCTGGAGGCCGTCACCGAGGCACGGGCCAAGGTCGGCTCGTTACAGGTGACGCCGCAGATGCTCAACAACCCCCAAAGCTTTAAACAATTCGAAGACGCGCAGGCCGGTCTAAGCTCGGCGCTGTCGAGGCTGATGGTCGTTGTTGAAAAGTATCCCGATCTCAAGGCCAACCAGAATTTCCTGGACCTCCAGTCACAGCTCGAGGGAACGGAGAACCGGATCACCGTGGCCCGTAAACGCTACATCGACTCCGTAAACGAATATAACAAGATGGTCCGATACTTCCCGACCAATCTCACGGCACGGTTTATTCTTCATCTGGACGTCCGTCCGAATTTCACGGCCACGACGCCGGGAGCGGAGAAGCCGCCCGAGGTGAAGTTCTAAGCCGTGCGTCTCAACTCGCTCGCGTTCCTTCTTGCGACTTTGTTGACCCTCGGAACATCGGCCCTGGTTTCGGCCGCCGTCCCGCAACCGACGGGGTACGTGACGGATGAGGCCGGTCTTTTGACGTCCGAACAGATCGCCTCGCTGGACCGGATCCTTTCCGAATACGAGCAGCGCACAACCAACCAGATCGTCGTTCTGACGGTGAAGTCCCTCGAAGGACAGGATATCGAGTCCTATTCGATCGCGGTCGCGGAGGCCTGGAAGGCGGGGCAGAAACATAAAGACAACGGCGCGATTTTGATCGTCGCACCGAACGAGCGGCGGGTGCGAATCGAGGTGGGGTATGGCCTTGAAGGTGTTCTGACCGATGCCAAATCGGCGCAAATTATCCGAAACATCCTCGTGCCACGGTTCCAGGCGGGCGATTACTATGCCGGCATCAACGGCGCCGTGTCGGCGATGGAAGCCGTGATCGGTGAGGAATTCGCGGCCGATCGCAAGGACCGGGAGCCGTTTCAATCGCTTTTCCCAATCCTCATCATGCTTCTGTTTTTCGCGGGCCTCATCGGATTGATTCATTGGACCGCAGGAGCGGCGACGGGAGGTTTGCTCGCCGGTGGCTTCAAGATGCTTGCGGGACTCGGGGGAATCGGACTGATTCCGGCGGTCGTTCTGGGACTCCTGCTCGGGGCCGTCGCCCCGTTTTTCGTGAGACTCTTCTTTGGTTTCTACGGCGGGCCGATGGGCGGCGGACGGTGGAGCGGCCGCTCGGGTTTCGGAGGATTCGGCGGGTTCGGTGGAGGTGGGTTCGGAGGCGGATTTAGTGGAGGCGGAGGATTTTCGGGTGGCGGAGGCGGCTTCGGCGGGGGCGGCGCTTCGGGGGGATGGTGATGCGGAAGGTGCGACGATATCTCAGTCCAAATAATGAAGAACGAATCCGTCGCGCCGTGGCTGATGCCGAGTCGCGAACGCGCGGGGAGATCGTACCGATGATTGTTCACGCGAGCGATTCCTACGCCCACCTTCACGTGGCGGGCGGGATCGCGTTCGCCGTGACGGCGTTTGTGTTGGGGATGGTCCTCTGGCCCCGAAGTCATCCCGCCTGGTTTCTGATGCTCGAGCTTTTGGGCTATGTGCTCGGCAGTCTTCTCTTCCGGATCGACGGGGTCAAGCGCCTGTTTCTCACGCATCGGGAAATGGAGACGAAGGTTTTCGATCGCGCCCTTCGCGCGTTCTACGAACATGAACTGCACAGGACGCGGGAGGCCACAGGTATCCTGATCTTGGCGTCGCTGCTGGAGCGCCGGGTTCAGATCCTGGCCGATCGCGGCATTCATGAAAAGGTGGGCGATGCCGAGTGGCGAAAGGCGGCGAACGTGCTGACCCGTGCTTTGAAAGAAAAACGCACCGGCGACGGGTTTTGCGAGGCGATCGCGATCTGCGGCGAGGTGCTCGCCCGTCACTTTACGGCCACCGGAGAGAACCCAAATGAACTTCCGAACCGCACGATCCAGAGCGGTTGAAAAGAGTCATTGCAATCATCCGGGATTTTGAATAAAATGAACGCTTCACAATGTTTTCCCCAAGTCATTGGAATTGAAAATAGAGCATTAGATCAGTAGACCGCATTGAAAGAGTGCCCTTTTATTATTCCATTGATCCAATTTCCAATGCTCTAAAAATTGCGGAGCAATTTTTACGGAGAGGTGGCCGAGCGGTTTAAGGCAGCTGCCTGCTAAGCAGTTGTGGGGGGAAACCTCCACCTAGGGTTCGAATCCCTACCTCTCCGCCATTAATTTACGAATTATCATTTCAAGTCATAGACCATTCGATTAGAAGAGAATCACATTATAACAAGAGTAGGACGGATATCTCGCAAGAGCCAAACGATGCTATTCCAGTGGGTGTCTAATGTGGGTCATGCTTGTCTATCAGCTAAAACAATTAATCCGGACGTCAGGATTAGTTTTTTAAAGGTCACGACTGCGAGTAGGTAGGCCAGTAGGTGGAAAATTTTCTTCATTCTGCCTTTTTCAAAAAGGTGGATGTCTTTAATACTGAATCCTGTTTTATTCAAAGACCTTGAAATGCTTTTAATACTGTAGGAGTGGGTCGTATCTCCCAACACACTCAAATCGGATCTTTTAAATAACCTCCATCTTAATCTCGCCAACCAGTTGCGATTCGTTAGCCTTAGCAATAAAATTCCATCCTCATTTAAAAGTTCTTTGCACCTTTTCAAAACGTCTAATGGATTCTGAAAGTAAAAAAATGAATCGATAAAGGTTATCGCATCGTACCTATTGGAAACTTCAAATAGATCTTTGTGAACTTGGAATCCCTTTGTCTTGAGCCTTTCACGTAAAGTATCATTGATCTCTACGCCTTCTACGTATATCCCTTCTTCGGCCACTGCCATCATGAGATGACCATAGGAACAGCCGACGTCTAATATCCTTGGATGGCTCTTATATCTCAAAATGAGCGATGTGATGAAATTAAAAAAAACCATCTTTTTCTGATAATAGGTCTGCTCATTTTCCGGCAAAACATAAGCGGCGGAGTTCAGGTGGCTTTGCAGCAAGTCGTGTGACAATTTCTTTGAAAAGAGATCACACGCTTTACAATAAAAAACGGGCACCCTTGCAAATTTTTTAATGCCTACAAGATAATTCGCATATCCAGAATCTGTCATTGGACAATTACAAATAGGACAGATGACATTGTCCATCCATTACCTCTCAGAAGGCTTCGATAGCTATCGTCCACGTTGACGACTGAACTACAATAAAAAACGCGGGTCTTTGATGAGATTCCGATAAAGCGATTCCGTCCGATTCACCATGGTCCGAACCGAAAATTCGGCCTCCATAAATCGGCGTCCTTCAAGCCCCATGGTCCGTCGGCGAGCCGGGTCTCTCAAAAGATCCAGTATCGCCTCAGCCAGGGATCGGGGATCTCTCGGTGGAACCAATACACCGGTTCGATCCGGAATCACCAACTCCCGGTTGCCGCTCACATCCGTGCCCACCACCGGCACCTGCATGGCGAGGGCCTCCCGGAGAGAACCCGGAAGCCCCTCTCCGATCGTGGTGCTGTTGACGCAGAGGGTCATCATCGCGTAGAACGCCTCCACATCCTGTCGGAACCCGGTAAAGATGACCTGTTGCGCAATTCCGAGCCTGTGGGTCTGTTGATACAGCTTCTCATACTCCGTGCCCTTGTGACCGATGCAAAAAAAATGAACATCCGGCATTTCCTTTAATACGAGTGCCGCCGCTTCGATCAGGACGCCGTACCCCTTATAGGGACGGAGATCAGCCACCTGACCCACCACAGGAGCGTTTGACGAAATCCCGAATTCCCTCCGGAGGGCCTCACCGGAGACATCCGGATGAAACCGGTCGAGATCGACGGCGCTATAGATTGTGACCACCTTCTTTTCCGGAATGCCTGAAGCGATCAGACTGTCCGCCACCCCTTTTGATACCGCGATCAGTCCGGTCACGGCTTTATCCCACTTCCATCGAAAAAAGAGATGGCGTCGAAGCGGGAAGGACACCCGTCGTGTCGCCACGACGATGGCCCCCGTCCATCCTGCGGCCAGAACACCTAGGGTATGGGGCAGCGGCTTGTGGGTGTTGACGATCTCAATCCGTCGCTCTTTGATCCATCGCCTTAGCCGCCAGACAGCCTGAAGGTCCCACTGACCACGCATCCGAAGAGGGGCCACCATCAGGCCCGCCGCCCGGGCCTTCTCCATGAGATGGCCGCCGGGTTCGCATACCACCGTCACTTCATGGCCGCGCTCCGCCAGTCCCCGGCTCAGGAGATACACCTGATGATGGCTGCCGCTCCAACCAATGCCCGAATTGATCTGAAGGATTCGAAGCGTCTTGCCCATGGTGTCCATGAATGTTAAAGAAGAGACCGGCCGGTGAGGGTTGATAACAGGGATTTTCTGCCGTCTCCGGGCAAACGAAAGATGTAATAATCCCGTAATCGCACGATATGGAAAGGGTCGTCTCCGGGGCGATTAGTCGCACGCCGCAGCAGTCTTCCCCAGAAATTGGTGTCATACCCGATCTCTTTTGAGAGTTCCAAAGCCTGATCACAGCCGCTCCACCATGGATAGCCATGGTGCCGGACGCGATGTCCGGGCAGTTTCTCTTCGATCAATTGCTTCGACCCTTCCAGTTCACGGGCCATGGCCTTATCCCTCTCATCCGCGGTTTGAAAGCGGCCCTGTTCACCGCGGTTATTTCGATAGTCACGTACCAGTCTTAAAAGTTTACGATGGGAACCGTTATGCGAAAAAAAATCCGGCCCACCGTGTTCCGCAACGTATTGGATACAAATCTGGCGAAGCGTTTCATCATCAAAGTACCGAAGAGGCCCTGCGAGAAGCGACCGGCTTTCGTAAAGCGGCATTCCCAGTTGTCCCCGGCGGTCCCATCGATCCCGCCCCGATTCCTGATAAACCGGCAACTTGAATTTGGAGGAGACCCCGCCGGGCCGTGGACTCAAAAAATCAACCACCTTTGAGGATGTAAACACTCGGGCATGGTTCAGACTGTGCGATTGGATATCGATCACTCCGCTTTCTTGCATGACCCGGAGTTCGGCCCATGTGCAAAGTCGTCGACGGTCGGTTTCCGGGACGTTGCCTTTTGAAGGATCGGCGATTGATCCCTCAAGATTCGAACGGTCGACAGTCTCTTCCTCTACCAAACCGGGAATCACAAAGGCCACGGCTTTGTAGCCGTACCGTTTAAGCAGCGGGAAGGCCACAGACCAGAGCGATCCCCATCCATCGTCAAAGGTAAGCACCACGGCCCGCTCAGGAACCGGCATTTCTCGGTTGAGGGTCGCCAGCAACTCGTCGGCCGTTAACGTCCGGTATCCATTATGCTTGAGATACTTAAGTTGTGATTCGAAATGATCCGGTTCGACCGAATGAAAACTGAAGACCGGAACCTGCCCTTCCAAGGTCCGAACCCGGCCATCGAATACGAATCGAGGGTATCCACGATAAATCACGGCCAACAAATCCGGAATATTTTCCTTGTGCCCCTGCCAGAGCTTATTGAGATACAAACCCTTGATCATGGTCATCCGTCGCTCATCACAACTTTACACGATATCAGAATGGACGAAAGAGTTCAAGGCAGGCACCGTGATCTTCCCTGATTTTTCGGACCATGAGTATAGATTCCGGCATTCATCTTTTCATTGCAAATCGAACCGATTTTTCTTAGAATGAGGCTTCGGACTTTATCGAACGGGCTCCATCCTGCCATTGTTCGCAACCGGATAGAAAGGAAATAAGGATATGTCTTCAAATAAGGAAATAACATTGAAATCCCGCAGCAAGGATGTGACGGAAGGGCCGGAGCGGGCGCCGCACCGGGCCATGTTTCACGCGATGGGGTTTTCAGATGAACAACTGGCTCGGCCGCATATCGGCGTCGCCAGCTCCTGGAACGAGGTGACCCCGTGCAATATTCACTTGAACCGCCTGGCCCAGCATGCCAAGGAAGGCGTGCGCGAGGCGGGCGGGATGCCGATCGAATACGGCACGATCGCGGTCAGCGACGGCATCGCCATGGGACACGAGGGGATGAAGGCCTCGCTCATGACCCGGGAGGCGATCGCGGATTCGGTCGAGCTGGTGGCCTTCGCCCAACGGTTCGACGGCCTCGTCACAATTGCGGGCTGCGACAAGAGCCTGCCGGGGATGGTGATGGCCAGCGCGCGGCTGAACATTCCCTCGGTCTTCATCTACGGCGGCACGATCATGCCCGGAACGTTTCACGGCAAGGACGTCACGATCCAGGATGTTTTTGAGGCGGTCGGGGCCTATACCATGGGAAAGATGTCATCGAGCGAATTGAAGACGCTGGAGAACGCCGCCTGTCCCGGCGAGGGTTCCTGCGCCGGGATGTTCACGGCCAACACAATGGCCTCGGCGATCGAGGCCCTGGGGATGTCGCTGCTCGGCGGCGCGTCGGTTCCGGCGGTCGACGAACGGCGGATCCGGGTCTGTGTCGAGAGCGGCAAGGCCGTTCTCAATCTGCTGAAGCTGGGAATCAAACCCCGCGACATCATCACGCGTCGGTCGCTTGAGAATGCGATCGCGGTCTGCGTCGCGATCGGCGGCTCGACGAATTCCGTCCTGCATCTTCTGGCGATTGCCCATGAAGCCGGAGTGAAGCTGAAGATCGAGGATTACGACCGAATCAGCCGCAGGACCCCGCATATCGCCGATATGAAGCCCGGCGGACGCTATGTCATGGTCGATCTCGACCGGATCGGCGGGATTCCGGTCGTGATGAAGGAGCTTTTGAATGCCGGTTTGCTCCATGGAGACGCGCTGACCGTGACCGGAAAAACGGTGAAAGAAAATCTAAAGGACGTCGTATTCCCTGCCAACCAGGATGTGGTTCATCCCGTGAAGTCGCCGATCAATCCGACCGGCGCGATCGTGATCTTAAAAGGCAACCTCGCGCCGGAAGGCTGTGTCGTAAAGGTGGCCGGGGTGAAAAATCTTCGGCATCGGGGACCGGCGAAGGTCTTCAACCGCGAGGAAGACGCCTTCGCCGCCGTGAAGGCCCGGCAGATCAAGGCCGGTGACGTGGTCGTAATCCGATATGAAGGCCCGAAAGGCGGCCCGGGCATGCGCGAAATGCTGGCGCTGACGGCCGCGTTGGTCGGGGAGGGGCTGGGCGATGAGGTGGCGCTTCTGACGGACGGACGGTTCTCCGGCGCAACGCACGGCCTGATGGCCGGCCATGTCGCGCCCGAGGCGGCCGTGGGCGGGCCGATCGCGATTGTGAAAAAAGGGGACATGATCGTGATGGACGCGGCCAAGCGTCGTCTGGATATCGAGCTGACGGCGAGAGAAATTCGGCAGCGGCTTAAAAAGTGGAAGCCGCCCCGTCCTAAATACACGCACGGCGCCCTCGCCAAGTACGCCCGATACGTCCAGTCCGCCGCTCAAGGGGCGATCTGCGAGTAAGAGGTGGCGTGTCCGTGCGGAGATCATCTTCGATGGCGGTTTCCAAGAACAAAGTCAAACCCCGTCCGGGAGTTCAGGCCTTCAAGACCCGGCTCGAATCGATGGGCGAGGGCGACGCCTGGACCGTTTTCCGAATGCCGTTCTCGGTCGAGGAGGTTTTCGGAACCCGGGCCCGTGTTCTGGTCAAAGGCACGATCAACGGTTTTCCCTTCCGCAGTTCCCTCTTTCCGATGGGCGAAGGCCGGCATTTTATGATGGTCAACAAAGAGATGTGGGAGGGGGCCAAGATCCAGGAGGGCCGGGCGGTTCAGGTCGTTCTTCAGAAGGACACCGATGTTCGAACCGTCAAAGTTCCCCGCGATCTGAAAACGGCGCTCTTTCAAAACAAGACCGCCCGGAATCTTTTTGAGAAGCTGTCCTATACCCACAAGAAAGAATTTATCCGCTGGGTCGAGTCGGCGAAGCGGCCCGAGACGCGCGCCCGGCGAATCCGCAGTGCCGTGACGATGATCACGCAGGGCCGGACGTACGGTAGTAAAAATGAATCCGCATAGCGAGCGCAATCCCCGCCTGTGAGGGCGGGGTTAGCGAGCGAATTAAAATAAAGTATTCTCCACTCGGATCGAAGAATCCCCGGCTGGAAGGCCGGGGTTCTTCAATGAGGAGGCCTCGGAGCGCTGTCGATTAGAATAGTTTTTCGAGATCTTCCGGCCGGATCCCTTCGAGGCTCTCGACGACCCGTTCCGCATGGGTGAGTTTTTCTTTGGGATAGGAATTCGTGACCGCGAGGCATTTCATGCCGGCGGCATGGGCGCCCTCGATCCCGTGCAACGAGTCCTCGATTACGAGGCATTCCTCCGGCCGGATCGGCGGGGAAGGGATCGGCTCGGTTTGATTGATCTGGGCCAGCGCGGTCTGAAACGCCTCCGGGTGCGGCTTTCCGTTCCGAACGTCCTGCGCCGTCACGAGCACCGGAAACGCGCCGCGCATCCCGCCTTTATCCAGCGCAAACTTCACTTCGCCGCGGAACGCGCCCGAGGCAATCGCGAGTCTGTACCGGTCTTTGAGCTTGTTCACCAGATCCACGACGCCATTGTAGAGGATCAATTCCTGCTGAGAGAGTCGGCGGTAGACGTCCATCTTCCGGATGATCAGGCTCTTTAAGATCTTATTGTCGACCGGGCGGTTGTTGGCGCGCAAGACGGCCTCGAAGCAGCCCTTGTCGTCCATCGCGAGATACTTCGAATAGTAGTCCTCGGTGGATAGAGCGATGCCTTCCTGCGCCAGCACTTCCCGAAAGGCCGTCAGGTGATGCGGCTCGCTGTTCACAATCACGCCGTCGCAATCGAAAATCACCGCTCGTAACATGGGACTACTATAACAGATATGAAGTCCGAGGACAAATTCTTAAGACGAACGGGATAAAAAAAGCAAAAAGGGGCCGGAACTTACCCTTTTTCGCTCCCAGGATGCATTTATAGGAGATATAATAATATGCGCGGCATATAGAAAAGTCGCGATGACTCCAACAACAATCCAGACACCATAGACCCGTTGAAAATGATCGTGAAGAACCTACGTCTTTCCTGGAGCTGACGACGATGCTCGTGCAATTCCTGTATTTTAGCCTAACCGGGATGGTCCTTAGCGGGAGCTTGATGCTCTTGCTGGGACACCGGGTGAGACGGGGTCACTGGCTGATCTCGCTGGGCTATTTGAGCACAATCGCCTACTCCAGCCATCTCCTCCTGGGTTCTATCGGCACCCTTTCTACCAATGCATATTCTTATCTTGTATTGGTACTCCTGATAGGCACCCCCATCATCGCACTGACCGAACACTGGAATGCCCTGGGTCAGGCCACTTTTACCATGGCCCTGATGAGCGCACTGAGCTTCCTGGCCTATGCGGACTATGTGACCTTCTCTTCTCACCTGGGCCCCTTGAGCCTGTTCTTTTCGGTCATCCTTTTGATCCTGGAAATCCTTGCACTGCTCTTGATGATGGTGCATACCTTTGAGGTGGTGGATGTGATCTGCCGCATCCGCTGGAGGCGGAGTTTCACTCCCCAGCCGACGACCCGATATTTCCCAAAGGTGTCTCTGCATGTCCCGGCTTACAATGAGCCCCCTGAGATGGTGATCCAGACCCTGGATGCCCTGGCCAAACTCGACTACCCCGACTATGAAGTCATCGTCATCGATGACAACACAATGGATGAAAAGCTCTGGCGGCCCGTAGAGGCCCACTGTCATCGTCTGGGCTTTAAATTCTTCCATCTGGAGAACTGGCCGGGGTTCAAATCAGGGGCGCTCAACTACGCCTTAAGACAGACCGATCCCCAGGCAGAACTTGTGGGGGTTGTGGACTCGGATTATGTGGTGGAGCCCGATTACCTGAAGGATCTGGCGGGATTCTTTGAGGACCCCAAGATGGCCTTTGTCCAGACTCCTCAGGACTATCGGGATTGCGATCCGCAAGATCGCTATGCGGTGGCCTGTTACCACGCCTATCAGTATTTTTTCAAGGTCTCCATGGCCTCAAGGAATGAACGGAACGGGATTATCTTTGCCGGTACCATGGGGCTCATCCGCCGAAAAGTTTTAGAAGAGATGGGTGGATGGGATGAGTGGTGCATCACGGAGGATGCCGAAATTTCGGTGAGGATTCTCAGCGAGGGGTATCAGTCTGTCTTTATCGATCGAACCTATGGACGAGGGCTGATGCCCCTGAATTTTGAAGGTCTGAGAAAGCAGCGTTTCCGATGGGCCTTCGGTGGGATGCAGATTCTCCGACTGCACTGGCCGAAGCTTCTGCCCGGGTCCGGAATATTGAATCCCACGAATCGGTTGACGCTGGGTCAGAAGTTTGATTACCTGTTGGGAGGACTGCAATGGCTGAATGACCCCGTGGCCCTTGCCTTTACCGTGATCCTCTTGATCAGCACGGTCTCTCTTTCCCTGACCCAATCGGTCTTCCTGCAACCCATGGCAGGGGCCGCTCTTTTTGTCCCCTTTATCTTCATCGTCTTTGGACTCACGAAATTTCTGTGGGCTTTACGCATCCGTGTGGGCTGCACCCCGAGAGAGGCTTATCGGAGTTTTCTGATTCTGTTAAGCCTCACCTGGGTGGTCACTCTGGCCTGCCTTCTGGGACTGACCAAAAAAGAAGGGGTCTTCCTTCGCACCCCAAAGCAGCGGGGCCAGCCGGCCTTGATTCGCTCGATCCAGGTGGTGGGCAAGGAGATCCTGCTCGCGGGGGTATGCCTGGCCAGTGCGGTATGGCTGTTGGCCAAAGAGCCGATCAACGGGACGATCCTCTTATTGCTGGGTTTACTCACCTGGCAGGCCTTTATCTATGGATCAGCGCTGGTGGCCAATCACTGGAGCCATCGAAGCGAAATGCTGGCCACCAACCCCGTCTTGTTTCAAACGTCGCGAACCACGGGGGAACGATTTCGGGCCATGGTCACCGACCGGCGTGCCACCCTTTCGCTGGCGGGTGCAGCGGCTTTGGCCGCCTCTCTGTTTTATCTGGCCGTTATCAACGCCCCGGAGATAGAGCAGGTTTACCGCACCAACCCGTTACGCTCTTCTCTGATCCCCCACTCCTTGATCAATAATCCTCCGGAGGTCCATATCAAGGCAAAGATATACTTAGAGGAGAGGGCTGCTCTGGCCCAGGATGTGGAGGCGGCCATGTCTCTCTGGGATCCTGAGGGAATCATCCGGGATGCCAATTACACACCGGAGGATGAGCGTGATGATCGAATCTGGTCCGGCATCGATGGAATCCGCTCACGCTACGAAAAAGAGTTTCATCTCCGATCCTACATCGACCTGACCCATCAAAGCCTCTCCACTGTTATAGAAGAGGATACGGCCACCGTGGTGAATGATTTGAACGCCACCCTCCGAACAGACGGGAAGATTCAGAAGGTGTATCTATCCAGAGGAGACCGCTGGACCTTTCGGAAAGAAAATGGCGAATGGAAAATCACAAGCCTGACTGTCAACCGCACGCCCCGGTGAATCTGTTTGCTGAGGGAAGATGTCTG
The DNA here is from genome assembly GCA_016194285.1 of Nitrospirota bacterium. GTDB lineage: Bacteria > Nitrospirota > Nitrospiria > JACQBZ01 > JACQBZ01 > JACQBZ01. Next base: position 46,845 of record JACQBZ010000040.1, read on the forward strand.
GGCAAAACCCTTCATCAACGTTAGCTCTCGAGCATAAACGTCACCGGGCCGTCGTTGTGGAGCGAGACGATCATCCGGGTGCCGAAGCGGCCCGTCTCGACCGTCAGGCCGGCGGCGATCAGCCGATCGACAAATCGTTGGTATAATTTTTCGGCCAGATCCGGACCCGCGACCGGAGTGAAACTCGGCCGGGTGCCTTTCGAGACGTCGGCTACCAACGTGAATTGAGAAACGGCCAGGATCTGTCCGCCGATCTCCTGTATCGAACGGTTCATCCGGCCGTTTTCGTCGTCGAAGATCCGGTAGGCGAGAATCCGCTCCGCGAGCCGGTCGGCATCCCGCTCGCCGTCCTCTTTTGACACGCCGAGCAGCACCACCAGTCCCGGACCGATCCGGCCCACGACCTCTCCGTCCACGCTCACCTGCGCTTCCAGCACGCGTTGAATCAAGGCCTTCATAACGGCTGGACCCCTTTCTTTGCGATCTTGGTCTTGACCATATCCCAAAGGAAGGCCTGCTCCTCGGATCGCAGGAGTCGGTTGGCCACGATGTAGCTCAAGATCGACAGGCCGATCCCGCCGGACAGCCAGACGGCCTTTGCCGCCCAGTCGCCGGGGAAGGACCAGAGCTCCTGCCGACCGACGGTCCATCCGATCAGGCCGACCGGGATCGTGGCCACGACGGTGTTCCCGACCGAGCAAAGGATCACGGGCCATTCGATGCCGTGAAGGCGGCGGTCCAGAATTCGGACTAACAGGCCGAAATTCAAGATGGCCGCGAGGGAGGTCGCCAGCGCAAGCCCGCCGTGCAGCAGCGGCCGCATCAACAGAAGACATAATACGATGTTGGCCACCATCGCGGCCACCGCGACCTTGACCGGAGTTTTCGTGTCCTGCAACGAATAGAAAGCGGCCACCACGATCCGGATCCCCGCGAAGGCCGGCAGGCCGACGCAATAAAACAGCAAGGCGGAGGCCGTACCGAGCGTCGCCTGGGCCGTGAACCGGCCGTGCTGGAAAAAAAGATGGATGATCGGAATGCGGAGCGTCATCAGCCCGATCATGGCCGGGATGATGATGAAGAGAACCAGCCGCAGCCCGAACGAGAGCGTCTTCTTCAATTCATGGAGCTGGCCGTCGGAGGTCTGCTGGGCCATCGTGGGGAGGATGGCGGTTCCAAGCGCGACGCCGAAGATCCCCAGCGGAAAGAGAACGAGCCGCATTCCATAGAACAGGTACGTCTGGCTGCCTTCGGGAAGATACGAGGCCAGGAGCGTGTTCACCAGGATGTTCACCTGCGTCACGGACAAACCGACCATCGCCGGCAGGATCAACCGTCCGATCCGCTTCACGCCCGGATGAAACGGATCGAATCGAAAACCGATCATCATCCGGTGTCTCCGGAGGCTGGGGAGCTGCATGAAGAACTGGACCGCGCCTCCGGCCACGACTCCAATCGCCACGCCGAAAATCGGCTCGGTGAGATGGGGCGACAACCACAACGCGGCCGAGATGATGCAGACGTTGAACATCACAGGCGAGAAGGCCGGCACGGCGAAGGCCCGGAGCGAGTTGAGCATGCCCATGGTGAGCGCGGCCAGGCTGATGAACAGGAGATAGGGAAACATGAACCGGCTCAGCATCGTGGTCAGATCAAACTTGCCCGGCTCGTTCGCGAATCCAGGCGCGATGGCCCGGACGATCCAGGGGGCGGCGAGGATGGACAGGAGGCAGATCACGGCCACGCTTGTCAGCAGGACCGTGAAGACGGCCGAGGCCAGTTCGCGGGCTTCTTCCTTCGTCCGTTTGGTGAGGTATTCGGTGAAGACGGGGATGAAGGCCGCCGACATGGAGCCTTCCGCGAACAGCTCGCGGAGCATATTGGGAATCCGGTAGGCGACGAAGAAGGCGTCGGCCGCCATGCCGGCCCCGAAGAGCCGGGCCAGGATCATGTCCCGGACAAAGCCCATGATCCGGCTGGAAAAGGTGGCCAGGCCGATCAATCCGGCGGCCTTGGCGATCTGTCGGCGTTCTTGGGTCAAATGGGGTTCATTC
>JACQBZ010000039.1 GCA_016194285.1 Nitrospirota bacterium
GCGTCTTGTTCCTCCTTATTCATAATATGATCGTTGCCATCGAGTGACGGTTTGAACGACTGCCTCATGCGGGCGAAGCGTCTTCATGTTCGCTCCTTTATTGGATTTTTCAGGTCCTGCCACACGCCGATCACATTCCCCTCTGTGTCTTTGATGTAGGCGTAGAGACCCATGTCGGCGATCTGTTTTTTCTCCATGACCACCGTGCCGCCGGCCGCTTTCACCTTCTTAAGCGTAGCGTCGATGTTCGCGACGCTCACCGCAACGGTTGGGCCGGTAATGGGGAACTGCGGGTTGCGCCCAAACATGCCGCCGTTAATAAAACCCGGCTCCTTCCACATATTCTTTTCATCGGTCGGCCCGGTGTGAAGCCCCACGTAGAGCCCGGTCGGCATCGGAAAATCCATCGTTTTCCAACCGAATGTCTTCTCATAAAATTTCCTGGCCCGGCCGACATCGTCCGCCGGGATCTCAAAATGCTGCACTTTGTCCATGGTTTTAGCCCTCCTTTTAAAAAGTATTTCGATCCTTTGTCAGAGTAACACGTGTTTTATACTTTCGTCCACGAGCTTTCTGAATTGATGTTGATCGTCGAGTATTCGTTTCGGAAGCACCGCATATTCTTTTTTAATATGCCCTCTGGGAAAGTATTTCAAACGCTTGACTCCATCCTGTTTAAAGAGATCGTCAAGGGCGTCCGGCGGAAGCCTGAGGGCGACCCCGAATTTTCCGCATGATATGAAGATGTGGCCATTGACATAACCGGCAACCGCCCCGAAGACATTTTTAAATTCTAACCGATACGTGACAGCGAGTCTGGGGCGGGCTTGCTTTAGTAATGCCGTCATTTCGTCGAAATATTTATTTCTCATCATAGATTCTTTGGTCTACACGAACGCTTTAGCTATCACAACCCAACCTTCGGTCGATGAGACGCGCAAATGCTTCGTCTTTGTGTACTCGGATGAAGTGTAGAAACGTTGAGCGGCGTCAACGCTTTCGAATTCAACGACAATGATGAACTGCCGGGGGTTCCCTTCCAGGTTTTTCGGATTTAAATCACCCACAAGCATTTTACCCCCATATTGGCCAAGAAGCGGGACGGCGGCTTGCACATATTCCTGATATTTTTGAGGATCTCGGATGGTATAGTTTGCGATCAAGTAACCATGCGTGATTTTGTCCATACAGTGTGCCTCCCTTCTGTATTTAAGATGTAGGGAGGATAATACATGGGCGCGGTGACAAAGGCCTGTCAGGAGGTTTTAGATGGGGAAGCGCAGACCTCCTCTTCGCATCTTTTGATATAGTCTTGAAGCGTCAGGCCCGGACGGGGTTTAAATTCTTCCTCCGTCAACTTGGTTTCAACAATCCGGTCGGCCCGGAAGACCCGGAGATCCTGTCTTAAACGGCAATAAGCCGGAACCAACCAGACGTTTGCATATCGAACCAGCCCGATCGGCTCGATCTCACGCCGAGTTCGTTCGCCCCGCGCGATCCCGTCATATGTGATCGCCATGACCTTGCGGTTGTTCACCGCTTCGAGCAGCACCGTCAAGGGTCCGGTCGCCCGTGCTCTGGGCTCGATAAAAAGGTGATCACGGATCTTTGCCACGCGCTGGATCGCCTCCGGAGTTAAGACCGCTTCGAGTTTGGCGATGGCGGATTGCAGCCGACCTTTTAATGGGGAGTCCACAAGGGAATCTAAGAGTCTGGCGCCCATCACCAGCGCCACGGCCTCGGCGGGGTCGAATGCCAAGGGACGAAGCTGGGTCGTAGGAGGCAGACGGTACCCGTCTCCCGCCGCGCCGACGATGGGAAAGCCCGTCTCCTGTAAGGACCGGATGTCCCGGTAGACGGTCCGAAGGCTCACCCGAAACTCCTCGGACAGGTCCTCGGCGCGAAGGCGCCGTCGGGCAGAAAGGAGCAACGCGATGCTGAGAAGTCTCTCCAGGCGGGTCATGGGGTTTTATCTATCAGGATTGTCTCATCAATGTCAATCGCCGAGCGAAGCCCGATCTTCGCGCAGCGCCCGGTTTTGGCGGCAGAGATGATGCAAAGTCAATCCCGCGCTGCAGCCACTTCGCGAGGGCCTTGTCCGTCCGATACCCGCCGGAGCCGACAAACACAAATCCTTTCATCGGGCGGCCCGTAATATCCATCGGCCGGGCATGGGGTTCGATTAATGCCTCTTGGTGGCGCTCGGGGCCGACGCGAATCATCAGATCGTCTTCATGAATTCCGCAGCACATATGCCCTTGAAGGGTGAAGCAAAGCCCCCCGAACATTTTTATCTCGTCCACCGACTTGTGTTTGGCCAGCAATGCACGGGTTCGTTCAGCCAGTTTTTGGTTGTAGGCCATTTTAGTATGCCTCCTTCTGCCATTTGAAGCCCCGCTTTTGCTATTCGATCAGTTCTTTTCGTGGGAGCCAAAGACCGATAATCGGCCAGATTGTAAAAAATACGAGCATCGGGAGGCCGAGAGAGACCCCGGATGGGAAGGCTGCGGAAACTCCCCATAGGCCGCGAGAAGCAAACGGCATGAGGATGATCGCGTAATACAGCATCGTGAGCACATTCGTCCAGACCAGTGTCCGCCAAGCCCATCGTTCGCCGCGCTGGTACGCGTTCTTTGCAACACCAACCGTCAAAACTCCCCACCCCATCATCATCGCGCACATGCTGACCATGGTGAGAACGATCCAAAAGCCAAGATCGGGACTAAATGCGACAATCTCATTCCAAGACTTCCCAACAAAGGTCGCATCTTCACTCCCGAAGACGAACAGGGGGGCCATAAAAAGGGAGACAAGAGGAACCATCACCGCGAAAAAGATATTCACAATACCCAAAGCCACCATCACTTTCCACCCAAGAGACAACCACTTTCGATTTTGCATCGGCATATTTTTCATATCTCACCTCCCATGTTCTGATCCGTTAAGTTTACCGTGAAGAAACAAAACATCCTATGGCAGCAAAGATCATCTTCCTGGTCTTCATGTGATTCTTCCTCCCGGGTTTGTTAAAGACCCGAGGCGACGAAGTCCTTCGCCTCTTTGGCCAGTCCGAGCCAGTTGGCTTTGGCCTCAGGCTTGACGGATACCCATCCCTTGCTGACCCGGCCATGACCGGGGTCGAAATAATTTCCTTGTCCGGATTCCACCAGCGTTTCGACACGCTCCTTCGGCAGTTTCAACACAAGCCGGCCTTTGTACAGCATCGCAAACACCTTGCCATTGATCTTGAGCCCTGTCGAGCCGAACATCCTTGATTGAGTGACCCCTTTATCCTTGAGATGCGCTTCCATCACAGACTCAAACCTCTGCTCTGCGGCGATGGAATCCTTCGCCTCTTTTTTATCTGTGGCTCTTCCCATTCTTCTCTCCTGTCGGTTTATTTAATGGTAGCGCCTGTCTCAATGAAGCGTTTCAGGTTCGAGAGGGTTTCGGCGATTCCCTTGTCGAGCATTCGGCGCATCATGAGTGCGTCCATGATCTTCCCCAACAGGCCGAACTTTAGCCCGTACTCCATGCGCTGCGTAAGGACCGCCCCCGAGCCATCCGGTTTCAATTCGGGCCGCCACCTCATAAACGCAATCGGCCAGGGGCTCTCGTACAGTTCCATCGTGATGGACTGTTTGGGCTCCCAGCCAATGACCCTTTCCCGAACATGGCCTTTCGGCTTTAAATCGCACTGCCGTGCAGCCCCGACACCCGTACGGTTGGAAGAGATGTATCGAGCGTGTGTCACCATCGGATTGTAGTGCCGCACCGCCTCAAGATCGGCCAAGACCTCCCAGACCCTGTCCAATGGCGCGTTGATCTTGATCGTATGATGAAGCTCGGACATGATGGACTCCTTTCATTGGCAAAACCGCCCGCACTTCAAGATTCTATTTGGTTTTCTCCATCTGTCTTGGATTTCTCTTTCGTCCTCGATCTTTCCTCTCGAAGGCTTCAAGGAAACCGGGCGGTGGCTTGGTTGTCTCTGGAATGTGTTTGTTGGACCAGCGGATCATTTCACGGAGAACTGGAAAGAGGTCCCGGCCCTTGCGCGTCAACTCATATTCGTGTCTGACCGGCCGACGCTGATACGGCCTTCTCGCGATGATCCCTGCTTCCTCAAGCCGCTTCAGGCGATCCGCGAGGAGGTTTGTCGGAATTCGCTCCGGGGACTTCCACAGCTCGGCGAAGCGCCGCTTGTTTAAAAACAAGAGGTCGCGCACCACCAAGAGGGTCCACCGATCGCCGAGGATATCGAGCGCGTTCGCAATGGGGCATTCGGATCGGCTGCACGTCTCTAACGACCGATTCCCCAGCTGTGCTTTGGCTCTGCCTCGGCTACGCACCATGGTCTACTCCCTACTTTTCCGCGAAGGCCACAAGGTGCCCGGTGGACAAGACACTCCTTCTTTGCAAGTCATGGCATGCCCAGTCTACACAAGTGACTTGCTAAATGCAAGTATCTTTGCACATCCTCTGACGCTAAAGTCTGGGGTCTTTACTTTGACATCTAAATTTTGGGACCTATTTTAGGCTTCTGCTTTACAGCCCGGGCGACAGAAATGACCCGACTGGACTAAATTAGTAGTTTTCATTTTTGAGTGCCTGTGACTGTCTCACTTTATTTCACCACACGTACCTCGCTGGTGGAAAGGTTCAGGCGATAGCCGACGCGGTGCTTGGCCGTGATGAGGTTTCTGAGTTGACCGGCCTTCGGTTTTTTCCCGTGCTGCGCTTCGAACGCCTTCCCGATCTGTGCGAGGATCTTCCGCTTGTGGTCGGTAACTAAGATAAATGGGTTGATAGAGACTGCAATTTGTAGTATCTTCATAAAAGATCACCAAGAAGAAAGACGCATGGACAATAAAGAGCAAAACGCATCAAAAACTTATCGCGGCAGACTACTGCGAACTGCAGTTGGACTGATATTCGCTATTGCTGTGCTTGGTACCGTCCAGTGGGCCACAGCGTTTCGAGGGGATCTGTTATGGGTAGCGATGACAGGATTAGGTATTGTGCTTATGGGGGTACTTCTTTCAAAGTTCCCGGGCCGACTACCAACCACTAAAGTGTCGGCAGAGTCCAAAAGTGATTTGGAATATGACTCAGGGCTTCCATGGAATCAACCTTCCTGGCACGATCCTTCTGACCTCGGTTCTCCCGTGTATCGAGACGATTAAATGCCGTGTCAATTTACTTTTTTCTCTCGCTGTTTTTCCAGGTTTTTTAATCTCAATTCTGGATAGAAATTTGGATGCGGTGGAGATTCCTCGAAGAGTTTCTCGCGGCCTTCAGACAACCGATCTCCGACAAGCCCTTCTTTCATCGTCTTTAACAAACTGACATCTTCCTTCTGAATATCCTCCACGCGACCTTTCAGGGATTCCCCGGTCTGACCGATCTTTCCTCTTATCTCCGAGAGCTCCGCTTTCCCTGTGTCCATTGCGGTTTCAATTCCCTGACGAGCCTGCCCAACCTCCTGTTTTATTCCTTGTCCTTGCGTAATTGTTCGGGATCGCTCCCGCTCCACGCCGGCCTGTGTTGCTCCCTGTTGATCCTGAACAGAGGCCTCAATCTCATCCTGCTGACGGACAACTGCGGTCGTTTCTGTTTGAATCCGGCCGGGCATGCTCCCCTCCAGAGAAGGAGCCCTATCCGATAACTCTTCACCAA
>JACQBZ010000045.1 GCA_016194285.1 Nitrospirota bacterium
ATGACATCGGGCTTCGGTTCTTTTAGCACCCTCGCCCAGACGCGTCGGCCTCTTATGCGCTTCGTGTTCCTTGGGCCGGGGATTTGCTTACCGCTTCCTTCAGACCCCGCCTCACGGCGGCAGCCCTTACGGTTCGGCTAACGGTTCCCGTCATCAGGGTCCGTAGAGGATTTTCACCTCCAAGTGAGTGCGCCCTGCCGGGCGCACTAATAAAAAAGGCCCCGCAAAACGGGGCCTTTGATTTTCATGCCGTCTTGGAACTTAGAACGCCCCCCAGTTCTTATAATAACGGAGGAGATCGCGCACCGAAATAACACCCACGATCTTTCCGCTGTCGGTCACGGCCAGGTGCCGGATCCCCTTCTCGCTCATCAGATCGCTGGCGTCGCCGGCCGGACGATCGATATCGATCGTGATGATCGGACTGCTCATGATCGTCCGGACCGTCTCCTGCTGAATGTCCCGGACTTCGGCCATCGCCTTTCGGACGAGGTCCGTCTCGCTGATGACCCCGACGAGGTGACCGTTTTCTTCCACCAATAAGGCGCCGACGTGAAGCTCCCGCATGAGCCGGGCCGCCTCCAGGAGGGTCGCGCCCGTCTGAATCGTCCGCATGTTTCTGTTCATCATCACGGCCAGCGGGCGCTTCATCGTTATGCCTCGTTACTCCTCAAATGGATATTAGCCCATCTTAGTTCACCGCGAGCGAAATGTCAAGGTTGCAACGATCCCGCATTTTTGATATAATAGGCCATGCTGAATCCAGCCTTCGATCAACAACTCAATGCCATCTTCACCCTGTTGTCGGATCAGGATGAAAAAACGGTCGACCTCGTCCGACAGACATTGATCGATATCGGACCCGATGTGGTCCCTTCCTTGGAGCGGGCCAAGACCGATGTGGCTCCCCACATCCGCGGCCAGCTTCAGACCGTGGTGGAACAGATTCGGCAGAATGACCTGGAGAGCCGTTTTCGGGATTACGCCGGCGGCGAGGACGCCGATCTGGATCTGGAAGACGGCAGCCTGCTGATCGCGCAGTTCTGTTATCCGGGTCTCAATCGGGCCGACAGCGGTTTTGAACTGGACCGGATCGCGGACGAGATTGCCAGCCGCCTCGTTCGAAAAAATCGTCCCGAAGAAATCATCCATCGGATCAACCACCATCTTTTCACGGAGCTGGGATTTCACGGAAACACCCAGGACTATTACAACCCCGATAACAGTTATCTCAACCGGGTTCTGGACCGTCGCACCGGCATTCCCATCAGTCTCTCCGTCGTCTACCTCCTCGTCGCAAAGCGGTTGGGCCTGCCGATCACCGGAATCGGGTTGCCCGGCCATTTTATGTTGAAGTACGAACGGGAGAATGGCGGTCTGTTTTTGGACGCCTTCCATCAGGGACAGATCTTAACGCGCGACGAATGCATTCGGTTTCTGCTGAACTCCGGGTATGAAGTCCAGTCGAGTCACTTCGCTTCCGCGACGGTTCGAGACATTCTCACCCGCTTGTTGCGTAACTTGGTTTACGCGTACAGCCAGCTTAAAGACAAGGAAAAGGCTCACCGGTTAACCCGCCTCCTCCATATTCTCCAATCACCCGCTCAGGGATGATTGCGGATTCTGCAGGTCCCGAATCAGGGGCCGATTCGCTTCGGGAAAAGCAAACTGCGATAATTCGGAAATGGAGACCCAGCGGTAGGCCTGGTTTCCCAGCGTTCGCGGGGTCCCCTCGATCATCGTGCAGCGGTAGAAGTGCAACCGCACCGTGTAGGCCGGATAGGCATGCTGGATCACCTTTACCTCCTCGCCCACCTGCACCGTAATGTCCAGTTCTTCCTTCAACTCGCGACGGAGGCATTCCTTCAGGGATTCATCCGGATGGCGCTTGCCTCCGGGAAATTCCCACAGCCCTCCGAGCGGGCTCGTTTCCAGGCGTTGCGTGATCAGGCAGCGTCCGTCCCGGACGATCACGGCCGCCGCGACCTCGATGATCTTGTCGGACATGGGGCGCCTCCCCGCGCTAATACGCTTTTCGCCTGAAGAGATCGGTGCTGAGCGAGGCGATCCGGTCCAGAAACAGAAAACCGTCCAGGTGATCGACCTCGTGTTGGAGGGCCAGGGCCTCGAGGCCTTCGGCCATCAGGCTGACCGTCCATCCCTGCGGATCCAGCCCCTCCACCCAGACGGTTTCAAATCGGCTCACGTTTCCGGTATAGTCCGGGACGCTCAAACAACCCTCGCGGACGATCTTTTTTCCCTCCCGGCGTCGAATGAGCGGGTTGATCAGAATAATCCGCCCGTGATGTTTGTCCTTGATTTTCCTCGAGACATCGCAAACGATGATCCGGTGAGCCTCGCCGATCTGGGGCGCGGCGATGGCGACGCCGGTCGAGGCCGCCAGGGTATCGAGAAGATTTTTGATGATCCGGCCGACCCGGTCGTCCAGCGTCTGAACCGCCTCGGAGCGGCCTTTCAGAATCGGATGGGGATATTGAAGGATTTTCTGGACGGCCATCTCAGAGTTGAGCCGACTCGACCGGATGAAGGGTGACGTCCACCTTCACCGCCTTCTGTAATTTTCGAAGCGCGGCCGTTAGGGTCTCGACTCGAACCTTCTTGGGGATATCGACCTCCATGATCATGACATAGATCGGCCGACCGGTTGGACCGATCACGCGGGTGTTCATGTCCGTGATGTTGATGCCGCGCGAGGCGAGCAGCTGCGTGACGCGATAGACGATCCCGGGTCGATCGGAGCCGTAGACCGAAAGAATATACGGACGTCCGCCCGGCCTCGGATCCCGACGGGCCTCTTTCACCGAGAGCGGCTTGACGAGGAGCGAGAGACCGAGGGCCTTCTGGACGTTCTTGAATCGGACCACGATCGCCTTGGAATCCAACCGCCGAGGCAGTCGCACGATCAACATCATCGCAAACTCCCCCCGGAGAAGGGTCATGCTGGTGTCTTCGATATTGCAGCCGGTCTCGTAGAGAACGCGCGTGATTCCGGCGACGATGCCGGGTCGGTCCGGGCCTGCGGCGGTGATGATGGCGAATCGGTTCATGGGCCTCTCCACGTTAAAGAAAATCCAAGTCGCAAATGAAACGGACGGCGGCTCAAGGAAAAGTAAATTCCATCCGTTGCGCCGTCTCCAGTCCCATCTTCACAAGATCCGGAACGTTCAATTCGCGTTCCGCTTTATCGACCTCGTCTATTTCCGCCGCGACGCTCGGGTGCGGGGGGATGAAGAGCCGACAGCAGTCCTGATCCGGTTGAATCGAGACGGGATAGGTCCCGATGGTCTTGGCCAGATCGATGATCTCCTCTTTATCGAAACCGATCAGGGGTCGGAGGATCGGAAGCCGGGCGGCCGCTTGGATCGCGGTGAGGTTCTCCAGCGTTTGGGAGGCGACTTGCCCCAGATTTTCACCCGTAACGATGGCCCTGGCCCGTTCCCGACGGGCGATCTCTTCCGCGATTCGGAGCATGAATCTCCGATACAAGACGACGCGGAGCGGCGGCGGCGCGCTCAAGACGATCAACCGCTGGATCTCCCCGAACGCCACGGCATAGAGACGCGACTTGAATTGATGGCGCGTCAGATGTTGAACCAACTCCTCCGCTTTTTCGAGCGAGGCCTTGGTCAAATAGGGAGAGCCGTGAAAATGGACGAACCCGACGGTGCAGCCCCGCTTCATCATCAGATACGAGGCCACGGGGGAATCGATCCCGCCGGAAATCAGGCTCAGGACATGACCGCTGACACCCACGGGCAGTCCACCCGGCCCGGCGTGTTTTTCAAAGTAAACCAGGACCTCCTTGCGGAGCAGCTCGACATGGATCGTGACCTCCGGATTTTTCAGATCCACGCGCGCCCGGGTCCGATCCTGAACGTAACGGCCCAGCCGATAGTTCAACTCCACCGAGGTCAGGGGATAATTTTTATCGCTTCGTCGGGCCGCGATGCGAAAGCTTTCAAACGTTCTTTCGGCGAGGGCCGAGTCCAGGAACGCCTCCATCGCTTCCGGTTCACGGGCCGTCCGGGTGGCCGGCGAAAAATTGGCGACGCCGAAGACACCGCGGATTCGTTCGCGCAGAACCGGCCAGGACACCTCCTTTTCCAACTGGATCAGGATCCGCCCGTAGGGGGTCAAGATTCGGACCCCGCCGAGATCGTGAGTGGCCTTTCGAAGGTTTTCGGCCAGCCGGCGCACGAACATCGGCCGATTTTCACCCTTGAGGGCGATCTCGTGATAATGAACGACGACGCAATCGGATCGAAGCCCGGCCATGCCGGTATCATATCATGTTGCGAGCGATCTTGCACCCGAATGGAAGAGGACGGCCGACAGTTGCCCCGATTCTTTAACCAGCAATTCGGCCAGGCCGGGATGGGCCTTGATAATCTTTTTTTCCTCCACGGAAAGAGGCCCCGGTTTGTTCAGAAGGGTGTCGGGAACGCTGACCATTCCGACGTTGTGAAGCAGACTGGCCAATTGCAAACTCTTCTTATCTTCCTCGGTCATATTCAAGGCCTCTGCAAGACGGATCGCGTACCGGAAGACGCCTTCGGTGTGGCCCCGGGTATAGGGACTCTTCGCGTCGATCGCTATGGCCAAATCCCAAAACGTCTTCATCTTCGGATTCAGCAGGAGGACAAGGGGTCACTGTCTTCCGGAGAGAATGAGGATTCGGCCTGTTTATTAACCGCGGCCAGGATTCCTTCGACTTTTCCCTGCCAAACCATCGGAACCGCGAGAAGGTTTCGCAGGAGAGGTCGCTGGGACGGCGTCGCTTTCCAGAGCGGATGTTGTTCGGGCGTTTCGATCGTCACCGGCCGTCGCTTGGTAAAGGCCAGACCCAGAAGGCCGACGGCCGAAACCGGGCACGGGAAAACACGTTCATCGAGCTCGATACCGGAAGCGATCACGGAACGGACTTCGACCCGTTCCGGATCGATCAAGAGAAAAAGGGCCCCTTCGGACTGCATGAGTTGTCTCACCCCCTCGACCAAGGACTGGACCATGACATTGATCTTTTGTTCCTTTGTCACGGCGAGGGAAACTTCATAAAGACGGTGGGCTCTTAATGTGGCCTCTTCCAAGCGGTTCTTGAGTTGGTGTTTTTCAACCACTTTTTGAACCAACCGGGGAAGGATGTCCTGATAATTCCTTGTTTTGAGGATGTAATCGTACGCCCCCTTCTTCATGGCCTCGACCGCGATCCTTTCATCGCCCTGTCCCGTGACCATGATGACCGGAACCGCGTATCGGCGTTCTTGAATCTGATCCAAAACCTCCAGACCATTCATGCGCGGCAGACTGTAATCTAAAATCATGGCGTCGAAATGGGACCGGACGAGTGCGTCCAACGCGGCCTGGCCGTTCGTCACGGTCGTAATTTGAATGGCCGGAGCCTTCTTTTGAAAAGCACGAAGGGTCAACTCCGTTTGATCGGGATTATCTTCGACTAAAAGTAATTTCACAGGTGATTTAGGCATCGCGGCTCCAGTGACCTCTTACGAATTTACCTTAGGCCCCCGGTTCGTCAGCAACCAGTAGAACTTCAATACCTTGACCTTTTCAGAAAACTCGGTAAACTTCACCGGTTTGGTGATGAAACTATTGGCGCCCTCACGATAACATTTATTGGCTTCTTCATCGCGATCCGAGGTGGTGAGCATGATCACCGGAATTACCTGAAGACGCTCGTCCTCCTTGATCTTTTTTAAGACCTCGATCCCACTTAACTTTGGCAGTTTGATGTCTAACAAGATCAGGCCGGGGCGTCGAGCATTCGTATAGGCGCCTTTTTAATAGAGGTAGTCCAACGCCTCCGCTCCGTCTTTGACCCAAAAGACCCGGTTGGCCACATTTCCGTTTTCAAGAGCGCGCTGGGTCAACTCGGCATGATCAGGGTTATCTTCCACCAAAAGTATTTCGATGGGTTCCATGAAGACTTTCCTCCTAAGGTTTGCACGTTATGACCCTTATGAACCGGTCGCCCCTATGCACTCCAACAAGGCCTCAACCACCTTGGGATCAAACTGGGTGCCGGCACACCGTTTCAATTCCTGGATCGCATACGCCTTCCCAGGAGCTTTCCGATAGATACGGTCCGAGGTCATGGCGTCATAGGCATCTACAACACCCACAATACGGGCAATGAGCGGAATCGCTTCGCCGGCCAACCCATCGGGATAACCCCGGCCATCCCATCGTTCGTGATCGGCTCGAACCAACGGAACAACGGGAGCGAGAAACTCAATCTGTGAGATAATCTCACATCCCAACTCGGGGTGTCGTTTCATCACCTCGAACTCCTCCGGCGTCAGCTTGGCTGGTTTGTTGAGGATGGACTCTGGAATTCCGATCTTTCCAATATCGTGGAGGATGGCTGTATACTGGGCCCACTCCTGCTCCTGTTCAGACAGGCCCAACCTACGGGTCACGGCCAAAGCCAAGGCAACGGTGCGGTCAGAATGACCCTTGGTGTTCAGATCCTTGGTCTCAAGAGCACCCCCCAGGGCCTTGATGGTATCCAGATTGGCCACCTTGAGGGCATGGAAAAGATGGGCATTTTCCACCGCGATGGCTGCTTGCTGGGCAATCGCCTCACAAAGGGCAATCTGGTTTTCGGTTAAAGGTCTCCTCTCCCACTGCCGTCGTTCTCCTAAGACAATCAGCCCTAAGATCTTCCCTTTGCTGATTAACGGCACCATGGCAACCGATTGAATGCCGATCAGGTTACTCACCAAAAATCTTTCTTGTTCAGGGGTGCGAAACGCCTCCTGAAACCGCTCCCGCGTCATCACCACGGAGCGTTTCTCCTGCAGGACCTTCTGCACATAGGGGAGCATCCCGACCGAGAAGGCCTTTCCCAAACCCGTTTCCCAATCTAATTCTCGAATCGGATAGGCCGCCTTCACGATCAACCACCCGGACTCCAGTAACAAGATTCTGGAATAGGTGATCATCACCGCCTGGGTCACCTGCCTGGCAAAGATCCCCAAGATCTGATCGAGGTCATGCTGGGAAACCAACGTGTCGGCCACCTCCAGCAGAAGCTGCAGATCCAAATTTCTCTTCACCAGTGTCATCTCGGCCTGCTTCTGATCACTGATATCCCGAAGGATGAAGATCGCCCCAGAAACCTTTTGATTTTCCAAAAGGGGACCGCCGCTCACTGAAACCCATTTGGTCTTGTGATCCCTGCGAAGGATCTGTGACTCCAAGCGAGTCGGAACTCCATTGCAGACTTCACTGAAACTATTTTGGAACGACATGCGATTTTCCGGGTGAATCAGATCAATGAGGGGTTTTCCCACAAAATCTGCCGGGGGATATCCCGTCAATTCCTCAACCTGAGGATTCACCATGATAATCTTTCCCTCCAGATCCACCAGGCAGACCACGTCTGAGGCACATTCCACCAGTCGTTGATATCGTTCCTCCGACTGAGCAAGCCTGGATCTTAAACAGTATCGATCGACCGCTTTTTCCACAACAGCGGGGAGAATCTCCTCATAACCGCTCTTTTTGACCACATAGTCATAGGCCCCCTTTTTCATGGCCTCCACAGCGATGGTTTCGTCCCCCCGCCCCGTCACCATGATCACTGGGACATCATGTTTTCTATGCAGGATTTCTTCTAAAACTTGCAGACCGGTCATTCCGGGAAGACTGTAGTCCAACAGGACAGCCGAAAATTGGTCTTTCGAAAGGCTTTCAAGACAGGCTTGCCCACTCGTGACCACCGTGATCTTAGGAGGTGGATTTTGTTTTAGAAAACGGTATTTGACCATTTCCACCTGGTCTGGATTATCCTCCACCAAAAGCAGGTGGTAAGCTTCCTCGGACATTTCACATCCCCTGGGTTCCCTAAGAATTTTCCCCCATGATCCCCTGAGTTAAAGGTCGCATAGATCGGCACCAAGTCAATGATCCCACAAAGTCACTTTCGCGGGAGCCGTAGAAAAAAGGTTGCCCCCTTTCCCTTTTTGGATTCCACCCATATCTTTCCTCCGGCCAGATCCACGATCTTCTTCACGATCGACAGCCCCACCCCGGTTCCTTCCACCTCCACCTCTTTTAATCGTTGAAAAATCCCAAAGATCTTTTCGTGATACTCAGGATCAATCCCGATCCCGTTATCCTTCACATAGAACTCTACCCAGTCTTCAGCCTCCTTCCCTCCGACCTCAATCCTGGGGTGGGATTGGTTCCCCATAAACTTAGCGGCATTGGTGAAAAGATTCTGCAATACGTGGGCCAGATGGCCGCGCCCAAACTCAAAATGGGGCAACGTAGATTGAATAACCACTTCGATCTTTTTCTCCTTGAAATGCTCTTTATGAATATCCAGAATTTCTTGGAGGATTTCGTGAAGGTTACCCCTCTCGGGATTTTCCTGTTTTCGCCCGATTCGGGAGAGGGTCAAAAGATCGTTGATCAATTTTTCCATATACTCGGCATTGGCCATAACCCTTTCCAGATAGTGTTTTCCTTTTTCATCTACTTTGGCCCCATAATCCTCCAGAAACATTGAGGCCATCCCTTGCATAGAGACCACCGGCGATTTTAAGTCATGGGAGATGGTATAAACGAAGGCCTCAAGCTCCTGCGTTCGGGTCTTGACCTGATCTTCCAGATTTTGATGAACAAAGGCCATGTCCTGGCTCATCCGGTTAAAGCTCTCGGCCAAGTTCCCCAACTCATCACTCGCCAGAACCGGGACCGTCGTGCCGTACTCGCCGCGACCGATCCGTTCCGTGCCCTGCGTGAGAACCCGTACCCTAAACAGGATCCTTCGCATAAAAAACAAGGTGATCAGCAGCACGGCGCCCCCGCTGACTGTCATAATGATCATCACTCGCCCTGAGATTCGGTCGATCGTTTGGAGAACGTCTCCAACCGGCAGTCCCAACCGCAAGGTGCCGAGCCGGGTCGTCGCTTTCAGTTCCTTGCCGCCAAAGAGAAGAAACTCCTCGCCGGACGTGGCCTCCTGGACCGCCCAGACCGGGAGCCCGATATCCATGACGGGCTGACCGTTAACAATGATTTGTTTGTAGCTCGGTCGGTCGGAACGTAAGGCCGATGCCGTTACCGGGTCCCGATAGACTTTGTCCTTCTCGACCACATTGGTGTGAGCCAAAACCAGGCCGGTCGGATCCAGCGCCATTGCGTAGATGGCGCCGGTATGCTCAAGACCGGCCTGCAAAACCGGGAGAAGCAACGGTTCGTTCCCGGCCCTAAACCCCGATACCGTCACGTCCGGAAGATCCTGCGTTTTTAAGAGTCCTCGTTTAACCACCTCCTCTATCAGGATGTCATGCACGACGTCCATCGAAAACCAAATGACCAGCCCGGCCGATGAAAAAGTCACCAGAACAAAAAAGATGAGCACCTTGGTTCGCAGCCTCATGGCACAACCCTGTCAAGGTTCTTGAGCAGCTCGGGCGAAATGACAAGTCCGGCATTACCGGCGGCCTTTAGACTCAAGACGATCATCATCTTTTCCGGGTAAACCATGGCCTCAACCGATTTCCCCGACAAGGTCTGCCGTGCAGCCAAGGCAGCCGCGCGACCGATTTCGCGAAAGCTCGTCGATATGGAAGCCGTCGCTCCTTGTTCCACGAGCCCCGCTGTGGGGACATAGAAAGGAACTCGGTTAGACCAAGAGAATCCCTTCAGGACGGTGAAGCTTTGGGAATTGATCAGGAGCGGATCGGGCATTAACCAGACGGCATCGATTTTCCCATAGAGGGATCGAAGTCGTTCCGGCAGCTCATCTGGACTTTTCAACTGCTGGGAAACAATCTCGATCCCCACCTGCGCCGATGCCTGGCGGAGCTCCTCGACGTGACGCTTCATGGACTCAGAAGTCCAGAGCACGGCCAGTCTTTTCAACGAAGGCTGTATTTCTTTGAGCTTCGGGAGGATCAAGCTCGCAGGAGGCAACATCTCGATCTCTACAGAATACCCATGACGGTCTCCGGGGGTAAGTTTAATCCCCGGAGCCATACAGTAGATCAAGGTCACATTTTCCGGATAGGGAAACAGGGCGGCTTTTCCGCCGAAGGCAACAACGATACGCGTTTCGGGAGGGAGTTTGACGTTATCCTCTGAAAGACTGTATGAAGGGACGGTTAGACCAAATGCTTCTTGGAAACCATCGAAGGCTTCCCGGTAAGGCCCTAACGCCGATCCCGAGACGGCCACGACATCCTGAGCCCACCCGATACCGGATACGGTGAGCCAGATTCCCGCGGTGAGAATACAAGTCAGGTACTTAGCGTGGCGCTGCATCTTCTTCCCGTTCTCAGAATTTTCAGAACTGAAGAGACATCCCTCCGTAGTAGGTCCGGGGAACTTCGAGAGCGTCCTGAAATTCGATATGCCGTGAATCCAACAGATTCTTCCCGGCGACGAAGATCTCCATGTGTTGGATCGGCCGATAGGCCAGCCGCGCATCGAGCCGCCAGTAAGATTTAACGGCCACGGTTTGAAAGGAATCCGCCGAACTGATGGCATAGCGGCTCTTAAAACCGACATTGACGCTTCCGGAAAAACCCTCTCCGAGCGAGGCCTGCCCGCCGAAATTCACCTTATGATGCGGGGTCGATTTGTTGATTCGATCGTCTCCGAGCCTATCCGAGATGGTCTCGAAGGTGTAGTTGGTATACACGGAACCGGTATGTCCGATCCGATAGGTAAGCTTCGCCTCCGCCCCCCGCACAATGGCTGCTTCATCTTGGTTGTTCAATATCGTCAGCTCGGTGAAGAACGGATCGATCACGCCGTAGTAGTACACGATATGTTTGATATCCATGAAAAAGAGATTCGTCTCGACATCGAGTTTTTTGTCCAGATAGGCGCCTCTGTATCCCGCTTCGTACGATTTCAAGATCTGGGAAACTTGATTCGGATTTCCGTGCAAGAAAACGGAAAACGGCGGACCGGCATACTGGACGTTGGCGTGCGAATCGTAAGAGTTGGGAATGGTCGGCGAAAGGGAATAGGTGAGCCGGAAGGTGTGATTCTTCACCGGAGTAAGGATGATGGCGGACTGGTAGGCCGGCTCGGTCCCTCCCAGATTCGAATGCTCCACCGAGGCGGCGCCGACCAAGGTCAGACCATCTATTACATCGATCGATTGATGCAGGAAAATCCTCCGATACGGAATCTTCTGGGTTGAATCGGCCGTGATCCCCTGACGCGGCGCGCTCGAAAAGGTCTGTTCGGACTGGGAGACGGAGTTCCGATAATTCGCTCCCCAGGTTGTCTTCAGACGATCATTCCACCAACTGATCCGATGGAGCATTTCGGCGTCGTCCTGAGTATACAGAAGTTTTTCATGGCCGTCGATGTTGGGGAAAATGTCCTGTGTATAGTTGTGCCTCGCCACCATGAACTCGATGGAAGAGTTGCCGCCGAGGGTCTGTTGAAGTTTCGCCATTCCAAAATAGTCATGGAACTTTCCATTCTGATCTGCGTACGTGATCCCCTGGCGATTCAGGGCGCCTCCGCCGAGCAGCTCGATCTTGGTCGAATCCGAGGGGCTCAGGAGGCCGCGATAATTGAAAAGATTTGCGGTGAGATCATCCTTGGCCGGAAATAGCGGATTAGGGGCATTGGGAAAACCTGCCTCATGCCAGTAGCTGTAGCTTAAACGGGAGGCAAGACCACCCACTGAAAAATCGGCGGCGGCGCCGCCCATCCGGGTTTCCAGGTTCCCTCCTTGTCCATACGCCGACACGGCCGTTTTCGCCTCCGGCTTCTTCGTGATGATATTGATCACCCCTAATCCGGCGTTCGAACCGTAAAGGGCGGCGTTTGGGCCCCGCACGATTTCGATTCGATCGATATCCTGGATCTGGACCGGAAGTTGCGGCCAGACCACCCCGCCCTCATATCCCGTGTAAACGCTTCGGCCGTCCACCAGGACCTGCATATTGTTAACATACTCCTGGGGGAAACCCCGGATGGTTACGATGCCCCGGTTTCCATCTGCCGACCTCCCATCCATGACGTCCATGCCGACCCGGAACCGCATCAGGTCCCAGATGTTCGTCGCCGCGGAAGCCCGGATCTCCTCTTGGGTAATCACATCGATGGCGACGGGGGCCTCCTGAACCGGCTGAGGCCGGCGGGAGGCCGTGATGCTGACCTGCGCTTCCTCTTCGAAGAACTGTATGGCCTCTTCCCCTGCCGCTTGGGCGGGTAAGGATGGGCTGAACAAAAGTATTCCTTCTATGAAGATGACCAGCGCAACGGTCCACATCGGTTCCCGCCCTCTCTCCGAGTCGCTCTAAAACCCAGCCCGGATATTTTTTTGAGGTCTTTGGATAGTCTCCTCCATCCTATTAAATAAAAATGTACCACATTCCTGTGTCTCGTCAATTGGCTAAGAAACCGGAATATACGGATGCGTCAGTGGTTGTATGTTCAACCACACATACAACTTTTTGTAACGCGATGGAAGGATTAGGGATCGTAGGCGGGACGTAACAGATATAAATGTATGCGATCAGGGTTTCGGGGCCATGAAGACGAGCAGAGTCAAGCGTTCATTCGAGATGTTTCGGACGCCGTGCTCCATTCCGGCCGGGGCCAGCACGCCCTGATCCCGGCCGACTTCACGTTCCTCGGCGCCGATGCGGAACGAACCCCGGCCTTCCATCACGATATAAATCTTATCCGAGGCGTCATGAAGATGCGGCTTCTGTTCCTGTCCGGGTTCAAGGCAATACAGGTCGCAGAAGAACCGGTCCGTTTCGGCCAGATTATTTTTCTTGAGCTTGTCGGGCGAGAAGCTCCGGCTTTTTTGGAGATCGAAGATCTGCACGGTTCCTCTACACCTTCAGTTGAATCTTCTCGACCACCTTTTTGGTCGAGACCAGATGGCGTGACAGACCGAGTTCCTTCGGAGTGAAGCCCATCGCTAGTCCGATGAGCTGAGGGAGATGCAGGATCGGAAGGGCCAATTTCTCGCCGATCTTCTTCTCGGCCCGCTCCTGATAGATATCCAGGTTCATATGGCAGAGCGGGCACGGAGTAACCAGAGCATCGGCGAGCTCATCCTTCGCTTCTTTCAGGTTGGCGCCCACCATGCCGATCGCAATCGGCTCCTTTTCCAGTACAAGAGGAAAGCCGCAGCATTTCGTCCTCCCCTCATAATCGACCGGATGGGCGCTGAGGGCCGAGATCAGCTTTTCAAGCGAAACGGGATTTTCCGGATCATCGAAACCGAGAACCTTGGAGGGACGAAGGATATAGCAGCCGTAAAACGGAGCGATGCGGAGATTCTCCAGAGGCCGGGTCACGTAACGCTGGAGCGCGTCGATCCCGATGTCGCCCACGATGATCCAGAGAAGATGTTTCACCTCGACGCGGCCGTTGTATTTCACGCCCTCCGGCGCCAGCAGGGCGTTGATCCGGTCGAGCAGCCCCTCTTCCGTCTTAAGACGGTAATTCGCCATCCCCATCACGCCCTGGCAGGTCCCGCAGATCGTCATGATGTTCAGGCCGAGCGCCTCGGCCTGCGCGAAGGTCCGCGCATTGATCGCGAGCGCCAGATCGGGATCGGCCTCGGTGATCACGCCGGCGCCGCAGCAGGCGGCGTTCAGCATCTCGACCACCTCGATCCCGAGCCGCTTCGTGACATGCATCGTGGACTGATACAGCTCCGGGCAGGCTCCCTTCGCGGCGCAGCCGGTGTATAGGGCGTACTTCACATCGGTCCCTTTCTCTGCTCGTCGCGGGCCTTGAAAAGAGCCCGAACCTCCTTGATGCCCGGGATCGCCGGTTTCAGTCTAAACGGAAATGGAACTTTTCCCTTCAGAAACATTTTGATCCCCAGCGGCAAAATGCGCAAAAAATCCTTGATGCGGAACCCGATCACTTTCATCGGCATGAGGCCTTCGTTCAATCGGCCTTCGTGCCGTATGATATCGACGAAGCTGGTGATATGCCGTGAGCCCAATGTCTGCGTCAGACCGGACTGGATCGACGCACGCCGCAGAAGGGTGATCGCCTCCATCGGTTTGACATCCTTGGGGCAGACCTCGACGCAGTAGTTGCACCGCGTGCAGTCCCAGATCCCGCCGTCCCCCTGCAATCGCTGCAGCCGTTCCGGTACGGCCGCCTCGCGCGGGTCGGCCACGAACCGGTAGGCCTTCGCCAGAGCCGCGGGCCCGATGAAGCTTTTTGAGACCTCATAGACGGTGCAGGCCGCGACGCAGGCCCCGCACATGATGCAGGCTTCGACATTGTTGAAGGCCTTATAGGCGTTTCGCATCGCGATCGGGTCGACCTGTTCATGCGGCAGGGGATCGAGCCACGGCCGGATCGACTGGATCTTTTCCCAAAACGGCTGCATCGCGACCACCAGGTCCTTGATCAACGGCAGATTTTTCAGCGGGCCGACCCGGACTTCGCCGTGCCGTTCCAGTTCGGGACGGATCTGCGTCATACAGGCCAGCTTCTCGGTCCCGTTGATCTCCATCGCGCAGGAGCCGCAGATCGCGCTCCGGCAGGCATACCGGAAGGTGAGCGTTCCGTCCGTCTCGTTCTTCAGCCGCATCAGCGCCTCGAGCACCGTGGTGCCCCGGCCGATGTCGAGACGGTACGGCTCCTCGTACGGTTTCGAGTCGATTTCAGGATTGAATTTTTGGATATGAAGCGTAACGCGCATGGGATGAGTCCAGATGATAACGGAGTCGTATTCTACCAGAGCGGGAAGCCGTGTGCAAATGGGATATTGGAATAATCGCCCGCGCGCGAGGCAAGAACGGATTCAGGCGCTTTTTCTTAAAAGACCCTTTCCGACGTCAAAAAACGGGTTCTAAGACCTAATAACGACTTCTATTTTACAGAAACTCTTTACCTTCCAGAATGTTACTCAGGTCCGACCCGGCACGTGCTGGAAGGCTGGGTGATCCGCGCTACCTCTCGATTTCTTTTATTGTTTCATTGAAACCGGCACAGCCCTTCGGCGTTTCCAGATTGGTGAACTCAAACGACAGGTAGACTTTTTTCGGCCCATCTTTCTTTTCGCTCAGTTCCCGGATACCGACCGCGGCTCTGCATTTTTTCGAACCGAGATGCGCAAATCTCCAAGCATAAACGTCTCCAAAACCCAAAAGGCGTTCCTTCTCGCCGTTCTTGTTTATTTGAGCGGCCAACTCTCCCTTCTCATTGAAGAGAGGGAGATCTGCCTGAAGTTGCGAAGCATAAAAATCGTGCGCCTTCTGGAAATCGTCCGATGACGCATAACGAAATTCTCGAGCACATTCCCCTACGTCTCCGCACGCTTCAATGAAGATACCTTGACGGGCCGCCGGGTAGAGTCGGACATCATTCCGCGGAAGTTCCTTTTCCAATGCCGCCAGCACCCGTTTTCCTCGCTCCGCCTGTTCTGCCTCTCCCCGTTTTTTCTCCCGTTTCACTTCCTCTGCCGACTGTTTTTCCTGTTCGGCCTCCTCTTGAGCCGCTTGCTTTTCGGCCTCTTCACGCTGCTTTCCCGCCAGCTCTTCGGGCGAAAGCTTCCCCGTCCG
>JACQBZ010000041.1 GCA_016194285.1 Nitrospirota bacterium
CCGGCAATCGAGAAGGGCCGGCAGCCGGCGCAACAGCGTCCGAACTTCAGCGGACACCGCTTCCTTGGCGGTGGCGAAGGATGGCCCAAGCCGGGTCAGGGCCAACGCGCTGTGGCGATGAGGATCAAGCCAGAAGGGGAATAGTTGGACCTGCGATTCCGCTTGCTCCAAGAGCTCTTTCCACGCCGCTTTTTCAGACAACATTTGAAACTGCTCCGCCAGATGCGTGGGGGGAGGGGGAACTTGGGTCTCTCCCCCGTTTGAGGGAGGGGCCTCCTCGATGCTCACCCACGTCAGCGCCCGAACCATTCGATACGGCCAAGGGGCTTCCGGCTCCACACCCCGGATAAACGACGCCGCCTTGAGAAGAAGGGCGACGGTCCCCTCCAAGACCTTCTCGGCGTCCTCCTTCGACGCAATCTCTCCCGAAATGACCGGCGTGGCGGAGGTCTCCGAGGAGACCGACGCTTCCGCCGTCGAGGCCTGGCCCACCGGCGATTCCCGTGTCTCTTCGGCCTCGGCTTCCTTCAAGCGCTGATCGACGGCGCGACGGAGGTCCCCCAGACCGGGAGAATCGTTCCCCAACCGTTCACCGAAAAGCTTTTCCAAGACCTCGATCTTCTCGGCGCAGGCGCGGATCACCCCGGTCTCACGGGACGGGGAACTCTTCCGTTCCACCGCCGCACCTCCCTTTTCCGCCAGCCATAGGATCGCGTTGATTCTCCCCCGCATCCTCTTGGCCTCGGGATAGAGGGTCTCCCAGAAAGAGACCGTCATTCCCTCGATGCAGGTGAGTCCGGCCAGCAGACCGGGGTATCCCTTCTCTTCCAAGAGGCCGAGGCAGAGATAACTGGCGACCATAAGGTCTTTGGACTTGCCATGGAGAATCTCCCGGGCAAGGGAGACCGCCTCCTTCCAATGAACCGTCTCACCCGAGAGACCATCCATCTTAGTCATCTCGGACTGAAGTCTCTCATAAGCCGGGTCGTATCGGGCAGAATCGCCCGACGGGGCTTCGGCCCGAATGGGAGTCGAACCGATCGCACGCCATTCCAAAATTTCATCGTCCACGGCTTGTCTCTTCGTTAACTCTCAGCGCCAAGCAACCATCTTTCCGCTTGTGCTTTGCCACTTATAACAAAAGGGTGATCATTAAACACTTATTATTTTATTATTCAAGCGCCTCTGTAGCTTCAAGAAAGGCGGCCAATGAAAGTCCTCCTTGGTCCAACATGTCCCTGCGCTCTTTTCCGATTCCGCCGATCACATTTTCCGGGTTCCCCGATTCCTCCGGCGCCAGGTCATACCACGAATCGCCATCCAGATCCGGCCGCACCAAAAACAGAAAGTTCTTGGCCGAGGGTCGGCGAAAAAAGGCCATCATACACGGCATGCCCTTTGTCGGCCCGCGGTTCCAAAAAAATACGGGATCCACCTTGTTCTGCTTTAACAATCGAAAGGTCATGTCAAACCAGAAAGGAATATCATAACCTTCTCCGGCGCCCTGGAGACTCAGCGGGAATTTTAGGCCTAATCCAAACTTATTGAGAGGATTGTGGCGCATCGGCAAAAGGATATCGAGCAGGTTCCGATCCATCAGATATTTTCTGGGATGACTAAAATCCCCCAAGAGCTTTGTCCAGAAATCCCCGACCGTCTGCTCTTGGAGATGGCCAAGGTAGGCCTCTCTTACTAACTCAAACTCCTTCTCAATCGGCACCGTCAGTCTCTCGATCGCGGAAAGAAATCCCTTCAGCTCTGTTCCCTTCCATCCCGTCTGAGCCGCCTCCGTGGCCCGATTCCAAAACGTCGAGAAC
The DNA here is from genome assembly GCA_016194285.1 of Nitrospirota bacterium. GTDB lineage: Bacteria > Nitrospirota > Nitrospiria > JACQBZ01 > JACQBZ01 > JACQBZ01. Next base: position 1,818 of record JACQBZ010000041.1, read on the forward strand.
AGAAGCGGTGCAAAATAGATCGGGCCCGGAAAACGCGTCCGATCGACCCGGAGAAAAAGGATAAACGGGTATCGTCGGCCGCCCTGATCCCTGCTGGGAGCAAAGATCCCCACCAGAAATCGATCGGACCCGTCCACTTGAAACACAAATCTCCAGACGTCCGCCTTCGAGAACTCTTCCTCCCAACCCGGGCCCAATTTGGACTTCGCAAATTGAATCCCCTCCTGGAACCACTGGTCAAGACCGCGGACTTCCATCCCATCGGCATTGTACCGGATAAAATCCGCATGAATGGGGAGCTTGCCAAAACATCCCAAAGAAAAATAATCCATGAAGTCTTTTCTCCTATCCGACTTTAGCCGCGCATTGGAAGTTTGTAAATAAGCCGGGCTTAAAGGGATTCTTATAGCTATCCGCCCTTAAATCGTACCGGATCTTCAAGGGCGTTGATCCCTGCACATTTACATTCCATTCCAACTGATAACGGGTGGTGCCAGTTGAGGTCACACGCCCGTTATCGAGGAGCTTGAACAATCCCCAGCGCCCCCCGTACCGACGGGCCTGCCGAGCCCCGCCGAAACTGGCCTGAAGCGACGCCCCATAGGCCCCGGAAGACCCCGGCCACGTAAATTCATGCCATTCCTGTGGTTCATTTCGATAACGAAGGTCTTTCCCATCCACTTGGAAGAGGGTCTCGCTGACACCGGGACTGGGATAGGGATAAAGGCCAAAAGAGAGTTTTAGGTCGGGATTTCCCCGTGGGAACAGCCCTTCGGATATAAGACGGGCTCGCCTCATGCTCTCCAGAAATTCGGGAGAAAGAGCCATTCCAACGCCCATCCTCTTTTTAACGTCCCAACGCTCGCTCCCTTCATCTATAAAAGGCTTAAGCTCCTTGTCATAAAATTTCCACAAAGTCCCATTCTGGGGATGAAAGAAATCAGCCACATCAGCCAAGGTAGCATCCTCTCCTTCCTGCCGAAACGGATAGCGTCCCGCAATGCCCTGCAGGCAGGGTTCATACACCTCGGTTTTCCATCGGCCGTTCAAATCTCCCAGAGCCCGGTTCATCACGCCCGCGAAGGCTATTTTAAAAGGCTGAAGCAAGATAGGACTGACGGTCTGCCGTGATCCCGGATCAAGTCCTTGAAGAAGGCTCTCGACCTTTGTTAAGGCCATGGTCATATCGTTCGATCCCCCGGTGGCAATACTCTGGGCAGTCGCCCTGGCATCCTGCCCACCCCCCTCGGATTGAGTCAAAGTCCGGAGGATCTCATGGACCCTGGCCAATTCTCTCTGGTACTGTAGCAGCGGCGATTCCTTCTTTTGATCCTGGGGAGGTGACACAAATGCATGAAAGGACTGGAAACGTGTTGAAACCGGATTGGAATTGATTGCCGAGCGGGAGTCATCCGGATTCCCCTCTAAGTTAAGCCCTTTTTTCACTCTCCGGACTAAATTCAGGGCCACCCCCTGTCCTCCAGAGATATCCCCTCTTCCAAGGTCCGAATTCTTGTCGGCCTCCAACAACAGATCCGTCAAGGGAGAATCGTCCTGGATCAGCATCTCCAGCTGCTTTACGATGCCGGACAAAGAATCTGCTGGTCGTATTTGGACCGACTCCAAGAATTTCTCCCATTGGCGTACATACTCGCTATAATAGATTTTCTCTATCCCCTTTTCCATCTCGGTCTGATCAATCTCCGGCACACCCAGAACCCAGCCTTCCTGACCGGATTCCTTCAAAACCTTTTCCATGGCATCTCGGAAAGAAGGTCTCCATCCCTTTTCGGTAAAGAGCCCGGGAATCTGGTACTCACTGGTTAAGACATCCTGTTTTCGGCCGTGCAGGGCCGCCTGTAGGGTGTAGGGCTCCAGCCCTTCCAGAGCCTCCCGACGGACACGGGTGTATAATCGCTCCATGACCGGGATATCGCGCAAGACGCGTTGGGCATCTTTTGCCAACCGTGGGTCAATCTGGATGCGGGGAGCCCCATCCCGGCCCAATTGACGACTGTAAAAGCCAATCTGCCGGACCACAGCAGCCTGCAGGTCCGCAGGAACATGCCCCTCGCCATAGTGTCTCAGGAGGAAGTCCCCCCAAATTTTTTGTAACAACCCGGATAGAAAGGTCGAATTCAGGTGGACCGGATCCGACATCATTAAATAGCCCTTCAAAAGGGAGTAATAATAATCGCTGCCTCGATCCGACGGCAGATTAGTCGGATTGGATACAAATCCTTCGAGTTCCACTTCCAGGGCGCTCTTGGTAGGAATTACAAAAAGCTCTTCGAACCGATTAAAGTAAAGGACCTGTAAGGGCTCATAGAGTGTAGAGCCATGATATAATCCTCCGCGAAGCCTCAGGGGGGGGGCCTCCTCCGCATACGTTTGCAATTGTTCGAGCCGTGTCCTGAGCCTGTCCAGGAGTTCGATGTTCATTGAAAGCTGTCTTTCGTCCTGAATGTTCATTTGAACGGCCTTCAGGGAAGCCGACCGAATCGAGTTGATAAGGTGCTTATTCCCGATGAACGAAAAGGATAAACCTGCCAAGGAGGCTACCAAGGCCAGAACCGCCCCAACAAAAATACCAACCCTGATATAGCCCCGCTGCCGTACCATGGTCGAAGAAGGGCCCGCCAGAATCTGGTCCGGGAAAATAACCTCTGTAAAGAGACTTTTGATGAAATAACTTTTGGTTTCCTTCTGTGCATCGAGGGCCTCGCTGATCACGTCCGGTAAGCCGGAGGCCTTGCTGACGGCACTTAAGATCCGGTCGATGGGCGTCCCTTCTTGTGTTCCACTGGTGAAATAAAACCCACGGAAAATAGGATTCTCCTGATAGGGATTGGGCTGGAACAACATCTCCACAAAACGGGTCAACTTCTCTCGTGCAGAAGCCAATTGAAGGGGAAAACCATAAATATCCCGGATCTTTTGGGAGCCGATGGCGGACGGAAGCCGCGTCATTCGCCGGGCCTGAAGCGCGTTGAGCAGCGCCTGGAATTCTGATTCAAAAATCTGGCGGGAAGGCGTACCGGTCGTCGAGGTCATCGATAAACTGCATCCCCAGACTTGTTCTCTCTCCGCTTTATCAAGATCTTCAAAAAATTCCACAAATCCCCGGAGAAGATCGCATTTGGTAAAAACCAAATAAACCGGAAATACAATCCCCAACCGTTGGATGAGCTCATCAACGCGATTTCGTATATTCTTGGCATGCCATTCCACTTGATCTTCAGTGGCCTGCAGCAGGTCGGCAATACTAATCGCGGCCAGGACCCCATTGATGGGTTTCCCCTTTCTGCACTTCTTGAGCATGTCGAGAAAAGCAAGCCATTCCTCCCGGTCATCCTCCTCCGTCACATATCGGCCTGCCGTATCCAGCAAGACGGACTCCCGGGTAAACCACCAGTCGCAATTTCGCGTGCCCCCCACACCCTGGATTCCTTTTCCTGAAGCACCCGGATATGGAAACTGAAGCCCGGAGTGTTGAAGGGCTGTACTCTTGCCCGAGGCAGGAGGACCGATAAACATATACCACGGAAGGGCATACAGTGCCGCCGACCCCCGACTTCCCTTGCCGATCTTGGACTGTTTCAAAGAGGCCACAGCCTTATCAAACTGAGCGCGCAGAGCTTCGATCTCACCTTTCCGGTCGGGCCTTGTGCTGATCATCTGTTCCTGCGCCTGCTTCTGCAGGGATTGTTCGAGGAGTTTGGCCCCCCGGTCTGCCCGAAAGCGATCCAGCAGAAGAAACAGGATCCAGACAAGAAGGATCCCAACAATGAGTATGAGCCTCGTCTCCCCCTTTTGAAGGCCCAGCAAAGGACCTGCAACCCACACGAGGCAGATCAGGAAGAACAACCCGAGGGCGATCGTCACCCGGGGATAACGTAAGAGTGTGAAGAAGAGGGATCGAGGAATCGACAACAATCGCCTCACCGTCTAACCTCCACAAGCTGTTTCAGATCCCGGACCGCCTCATTGGCATCATGACTCATCAGAAAAGAGAGGATGATGTAAAAGAAAAAAACAACCGTCACACAAGAAACCGCCACGATCCAGGAAGGTAGCCCCCGTTTGACCATCTCGATCAATTCATCCGGTCGTTTTCCATGAGGTGAAAGGAGCGTCGCCTCTCCCCGCCTGGACTGGATCTCCAAGGATACATCCTCTATCAGTTTTTTGAGTTTTTCTGTGCCATGAATTTTGTATTGACCTTCGAAACCCAAGATCAGACAGAGATAGTAGACCTCCAAAAGTTCCGTGTTCGGGGGAAGAGATCGACGGATTGACTCCAATCGATTGAAGAACTCCACCCCGGCCACCTGTTCTCTGAAGAACTCATATTGCAGCGGCCGAGCAGACCACTGTTCCTTATCGGGCCAGGAAGAGCTTAAGATCATCTCATCCAGAAATGCGGCCATGGCATAGCGGGCTTGCTGGAGAATTTCTGCGGCGATCCCCAAATTTTTCCCTTTTTTCTCCACCGCCTCAAACATCTCGATAATCCGAAGCCGGAGTGTCTCCGAATGACCAAGATCCCGGGCATTTTTCACACGGGTTGCCAGTATGAAAAGATCGGCAAAGAGATCCCCCAGGCGCGTTTTTTCGACCGATACGGCAGTTCCCATCCCGGACTACTCCTTTACAGCTAAGAGTTCAAATCTCAACCCTTTAAGATCTGCAGGCACATAGAACGCCAGGCTCTGGGATCGGCAGATCGAATTCCAAAACTCCCCTTGATTTTCAAGCCGAAAATACTGGTGTCCCGCCTTCACGGGAATACTCATGGGGGGACGCGGGGTATGGTAAAGATGCACCCCGGGCATTGCCGTGCTCACGATCAGGTCCAACTCATGGGTTGATCCCACTTTAACCCGTCTGGGGATTTGTTCTCGGGTTTGTTCCTCTGGAAGGTCGCCGGCGGCCGCCAGATAGAACCGGGAGGAAACGAACAACCGTTCATCAGAAACTCGTCCGGACCAGATATTTTCACGACTGGTAACCAAAGGAATGGAGATGCACTGGGTTGGAGTCACACTCTCCACCATGGCCCGGATTTTCTGTTCCAAGTCTTTGAAGGTCTTGGAGAGGTCCGTGTGATGGTACGGGGACAGATCCTTGGAGTGATAGTCTGGTGAAAAGGTCGTCAGTTCACCGGCCAACTGAGACAGCGTCAAGAAAAGGACTTCAGGATGGACTGTTCCAACCTGACAGATATGGGACAAAAGAGGGGTATAGGAATTAACCGTGTGAAGAAGAGAAAATTTGACCATATCCGCCGTCCCAGACTCTGCCGCCCCTCGCTGCACGCCCGTGAGGGAATTGCTCTTGGCCGACAACACGTCCAACAGACCGCGCACAAGCCTCATCAGATAAGCGGATGCGGAAACCGACAGGCAAGGGGGAATGTAGGTCTCCCGAAGGGCATTGGTCCCCCCGGCGGTCCTGACCAGTTCGGCAATTTTGACGGTGATATAATCGGCCGTGTCTTCTCCCGAAAAGAATATCTTCAGATTCTTTTGCGCAACGGTAATCTCCCGCACATTCTCACCCGTGTTGTCGTCCGGCACTTTTGTGTAGTCCGCCACATAACGAGTCGACCGGGGTCCAGCCGCATTATCGAGGCGGCAATTCGCGGCGCCAGGATACTCCACTGGGATTCCTATGAACACATCCAAGTGCTCCAGAGTCGGCGAGAACAGGTTCCCCAGGGAGCGGGCTTCCGGTGAAGGGTCTTGATCCGGAATCTTCACCACAAGCCCATCCGGCATCACCCCATGCAAGCTCAGCAGCGCAAAATTCCCATTCACCAGTCCATCGGTGTCAATGTCCAACTCCGTCAGCCCCCACCCGAACGGGGTGAGAGACCGCAGACGCTCTGAAAGCAACATATCATGATATCGGTCCCAATGCTGAAAATGATGGGGAGTCAAAAACATCCCCTCACTCCAGACGACCTTTTGAACCTTATCCATGGTCATTTACCCTTTCATTTATTCTACCGTGACCGTTTTAGTGCTCCGCTCGTGCACCGTAATCCTTACAGACCTAACCTTGGAGGCCTGGAGAGGGATAACCTGTCTCCAAGTATCCCCCTGAGGTTTTCGAAAGAGGGCCATCACCGCCAGGTAGGCCGGATTTTTCTTGGAATCCAGATTCAGAACGACACTGGAATCCGGGTTCAACGTAATTTCCTGGCGATCCAAGGTGTCGTTTTCAAGGACCTCCCGATCATTCTTCCAAAGAGTCGTAAAGTCGGCGCTTTCAAATCGATTTTTGCTGCTGAGCTGATAAATTCTAACAACGACCGGCAGCGGCGCGCCGCTGTCATCCAGATTCAAAAACTTCGAACTCTCCAGGATGAGATGGATTTGATAGTTCCCGCAACCCAATACCAGGACCCCTGTGAAAAAAAACACCAGGAGCACCCAAACCTTAGGAAGCCTTCTTCCTTTTCTGGACAGACAGGTAACCCTTCGCAAAAAAAGGACCCCAAATGGTTTCAAAGGTCTTGACCTCCTTTTCTGAAAGCTCTCGATATCTCTCCTTGAACCGATTCCAAGCCGCCCAGCTCACCAGTGGCCTGAAGCGGCATGGAATTTTAAAAGGTCCCAGCGTGAATGGATTGGCCTGAGCTTCAGCTTCCAGGGACCCGGGATCCATTTTTTTTAATAGTTCTCGAAGACCTTCTTTAAAACCGGCCATCAAACCCATCTGGTGGAGCGCAAGATCCGTAAAAGCATCCTCGAGATCGGAAACAACCTTGTCTAATGGCTCCCCTTTTCTCCAGTTCAACAGATATTCTCCAATTTCCCGGTCCCCCTCGGCCAATTTAATGGGATTCGGCTTCCATGATAAGATCCGGGTGGCTTCTACATCGAATTCCTGCTCAAATTGTTTGCGTCCCTTTATGGAATTTGCTAGACAGCCCAACATCACGGCCAGTGTCCGGCTTAACCGCTCTATAAATTCAGCCACTGCTTCCGGAGACTTCAGGGTGTCCAGTTCTTGAAAATACCTTCCAGCAATTTTTAAGATCCCTTGAAAAGCCGTTCTATAAAGTTCATATTCCTTGGGGGAACACTCCGGGCTTTGATTCGGAGGACCCTGTAATATTTTCTGTTGCTGGTATTCCGGTTCTGGAAAGCGAGATTCAACCAGATCCAGCATCCTTTTTGCGCTGACCTCATCCTGTCCATGAAGCGCCTTGCGGAGGGTTTCTACAAGTACGGACTCTCGTTCCTTGGGGTCTGCCTCAATATGCTCCCAGTAGGTACGATTTAGAACTTCAATCAGTTCCTGGACCTCTTGGTTTGTATTCGGTATGCTCGTCCTTATTGAATCGGCTCGAATTTCAGCTGGCCGAGGCTGACCCTCCGCAGGATCCAGTGGATTAAACTGGATAATGAAATCACCGATGGTAATCTGGTCATCCCGATTCAGCGGATATTCCTTCCCGACCATGAGGCGTTGACCATTGAGTTGAGTCCCATTTTTGCTGCCCACATCAACCAGTATAAAATTGTGGTCTTTTTGGCGAATCTCCGCATGCCGCCCAGAAATCAGTCGTCGGACGTCTCGAAGCTGTACGTCACTTGAATCCTGTCGACCGATCCGGATCACATCCTTATCATAAGAGTGTTCAAACTGTTCTGTCACCGACCGATCAGAAAGCGGTCTCACTGCCAGCCTAAATGGCATTTTATACACCCTTGACCTTGGTCAAATCTTCCCGGACCAGATCGCATGCCTCCAGTATTTCCCGATTCCGCTGGCGCGATCCGAACAGCTCTATCTTAATTCGGTCCCCCAGACGTTCCACTACACCCGTCACCATCTCCATAGGTAAATGAGGATTCCCAATCTCGTAATCTCCATGATTTTTACAAAAACTAAACCCGGGAATCCATGTCACAAGCCGGAATGCCAAGACGAGCGCATCATACCAAATATGGTCTGGGATGGCCTCACAACCCGCTTCTCTTTCTTCACGCCGGTACAAAATCGAATCCTTTGAAAATAATCCGCCCTCTTCCGTTAGGCGTATCCGCAACCTCTCGGAAAGGGTCTTATGATCTGCCGGGTCCAACCCCTGGACCATCGGTTCCAGACGTTCGACAATGCGTCTGGCAGTCTGATCCACACTCGACATATCTTGTTCATCATTGACTAGCAGGGTCCTCAGAAGCATCATCCCCAGGCTGTATAGGTCACAAGGAACATGGTAGGTCGTGTAAATGGCTGCGATCGAATGCGAAAAGACTCTCTGGCGGGCCTTCTCCAGACTCTCCCAGATGGAAGGATCAATAGGATCTGTCACCCCTTTGAGAAGCAACCCCCGTTCCAAGGAACCCGCCTTGGTGGCCCAGACATGAATAGGAGAAGCTTGTTCATCAGGTAGGTTGAGGGTCACACGGAAGATGTCCATTTCAGAATATTCCGAGGAGCGGATATTTTCTGAGATGAGTTGGGTTTCCAGAATACCGCGAACGGACCCCTTTGCCGGTTCGCGGATCCGCTCCATGGAACGGATTAGCACTGTCACGGTCTCCTCGTACCCCAGGGGCCTCCCCCGCATGACAGGGGCTGAATAGACGCCGTGAGGATTCTGCGGAGTGTTGTAGAGTCGTTGAGCCAGTTCGGTCGGGATATTTTGGTCGAGAAATAGAGATGCAGGTTCAAGATTAGCTACTTTCACTGAAAACTGCCACCTCATCGGCAAAAAATCGCTGGTAGGATCTGGAATTATGACCCACACATGGGTAGGTTGGATATTCAGACATGGTCTTTGAAGTTCTTTGTGAATTGTCTTGAGTTCGCGGCATAGACTCATAACCAGGTTCCACTTTAACCACAAGACTTCGAGGGGATAGCGTCCGGTTTTATCCCCTGAAAAGAGAAATTGACCCGATGAAGAAAAGCGGGGGGCTAATGACAGGAGGATCTGGTGTCGGTCTGTTGAGAGACCTTCAAGGAGCCGGCGCTCAACGACTTGGTTCCACGCCGCCCCGCCTAATAGGTCAGAGAATTCATCATAATGAGAATGGAGACATCTATTGAGAGAATCGACCTCCGTTTTAGTGGAGCGGACCATTTTGAGTGCTCTCGATCCCGCATTATTAGACGACAAGACAGGACGGCCAGCCTAATTTAGGTAAACCGACGGCCCTATTTTGAGGAAATCCCAAATGGTTGTCAAGTTTTTTATAAACCGCGGACCCGAGAACCGGGCTTTCGACAGAATGAGAAGGTCCTATAACGGCCATGAGGATTTTGAAAGCAATAGCAGGCTCATTCCACAAGCAATTCTGTTTTTGTAAAATTTATTTAATATCAATTTGTTATGTATAAAAATCCCGGGACTCCTGAAACCAAGAGGTGACAAATCCATGTTTAGTCGATCAGATCTTTAAACGAAGGGAAGTGGCAGTTTAATTTTGGCATATATAAGCTGATATCCATCTGATTCATGAATCATTAGAAGCGGATCAATAAACTTCTCCCGTTTTTGGGCCGCTACACCCTGCCGAGATCACGCCGAAGCTGATCGTCCGGTTTAAGGCCCAACGGTATTCCGATGGGGTGAGTCCTTTTCACCATCAACCGCTGACAAAATTGGTCACGAGCGCCTGATTGTTAAAGTGAATCACGGCGGTATTCACAAAATTGCTTCCGGAGACGGTTAACACAAAATCCCCGCTTCCGGCCAGGATATAACTCGGCGATAAAGCGGTGGCTTGCGGAACCGGGTTATTTTGCGTCGACGCCGGCTTAAGCGCCGGGCTAAAGATCGCCACCCCTCCCGCCGGAAGCGAACCGTTCCCGGTGGCTTGCGCATACCCGCTCCGGCTCACGGTGATAGTAAACGCTCCCGGCGTCAAACCCGTAATGGCATAGTTCCCATTGCTCCCGGTCAGCGTAGAAAACGATCGGCTGTTGGCATCTACCACAGCGACCGTCGCCTGAGAAATCGGCAGGCCGGTGGTCGCATCGGTGACCGTGCCGGCCACTTCGCCTGAGGTCGGGACCGGGGTCAGGGAGAAAATAAGATTGAGAACCTGACTGCCATTGGCTGTGCCATGAAATGCAGCGGTCGTATACCCCGGTTGAGTCACGGTGAGGTCGAAATCCCCGGGGACGATGGTCGCTGTGAAGTGCCCCGGCGCATCCGTTTGGACCGTGGTCGTCGTCCCAGTGGTCTCATCATAAATTGTGAGCATGGCGCCCATAATGGGGAGGCCGCTGGCCGCAGTCGTTGCCGTGTGGTGGGCCGTCTCGGGAAGGGCAAATTTTACCAGTTTTAAGGAGGAGTGGCCTCTTCTAAAATACGGATGTAGTCCATCTGCAATGACTGCTGCTGATCCACCGATAACGGAGAGCAATAATCCCACAGTTGTTGGTTGATATCGATAAAGTTTAGCTGGAGCGGTTCTACAACCGGAATACCCAGGCTCTGAAACAACTGATCGACATTGATCCGCATCTCAGATCCCAAAGTCAAATATATATTATAATAACCAAAGGATGACCAGTCATATCCCTCATTCCCTGGAGTGGTAAATTTAATATTATAATATTCCCTTCCATCCATACTAAAGTTCAAATCAATATATTCCCACCATGCAGGATCACCAATAGAAGACAGCGCCGGATCGCAGAAGCCTGAAGGTTGATAGGGATTCGGAACCGTGCTCATCGCATCCACTTTGATCCGAATAAACGTATTGGGACTTATCGTTTTCGGGAAAGAATCGTTGTACGGAGCAAACTTGGGATCACCATTTTGAAAGGCACCAATGATCACTTCATTGTACTGAAGCCCCGAGTCAGGACCTGTACGAACAGTTCCCGCCGGCCGGAAGTTTGACATTGTTAATACGCCATTTTGTACCGTCGTTGGTTGAAGGCTTCCACCCGGAACAATATAATTCTGATAAATGGGATCGGTAACCTTGACCCACCAGGGGTGATTATCTTTAAACCCCTTATCCCATTCTTCTACCCAAACCAAATCCGTAAACGAACCGATGACGGCATTTTGTTCTGCTCCCAAGGTTCCCCGAAAAACCGCCCAGTAGCCCTTTTGAATGTCGGATGGCGGCGTGATTGAAATCGGATTTGAGAATTCTCCTTTATTAATGGAAGAGGAAACCGATACAGTACCCACCTGAATGCGGTTACCGGATGTGTCGTCGCAGTACAGCTCAATGGTTCCATCGTTGAGTGAATCCTCGGAGAGGTTTTGGACGACAACCTGGTTTGTGCCCACCGATTCTACCGTCAGCTGGCCGCGGAAGAAATAGTCGAGCAGGCCAGCCGCATAACCGACGGCACGTTTAACCAAGATCTTTTGGCTTTCATCGAAGGTGTATTTGTTTTGTGAGAAGAGAGGCCATCCACCTATGTTCAACAAATCGAGGTCGAAAAAGGAGTGGGACAGAACTCTGGGGTTTGTTACGACTTCGCCGGTAAGAGGATCAACGAAGGTGTAGGGAAAGAATGTCATGACACCGGTTTTTGTGCCGTCCGTCTGTGTCGGAACGTCCACTATTTGATCCACAGCGGAGGACGCGCTGATGATCGGTTCGGCGTAGCCTTGTTCGGCACAGATATCGCCGTTGCAGACCATGAATTCTCGTTCTGAAAAAAAGTTGCGGTTCGTGACATCGGCCAATCCACTTCCCCCGGCGGTCCAGTAGGAAATGTAGTTACCGAAATTCACAATGGGGTAACCGGTATAAGAGAGACGGTTTATATTATTCTTATCTGCCGTGAACTCTTCGTAGCGACTATGGTCATAGCTTATAATATTGGAGGCTGGATTTCCGTTCTCATAATGTGGATCATTCCGGACGTGTTGCGGTTGCGCCATGTCCTCGATGAGATGAAGCACATGACCCAGAGCCTGAAAGGTATTCGCCCAGTTGGTTTCGCGTACCGATGACTGAGGATCTGTCAAAGCGTTGTAGAAGTAGTTGCGCGCATCAGGGATGGACCATTCCTGAGTGATCGTCCCCACCGTTCGCAGTTTCAATCCCCAGTTGATTGCGTCTGTCGCGATAAAATTGGGCAGGTTCAATATACCTTGACCCGTCGTAGGATCGTAGAAGTGGTTTAAGGCCCGCAAGCCGTTGTCTTCAAAGTTGCTTCCTGCCTTTACCCGGTCCATCGCTTTTTTTCCATTAAACTTTTCATCATTGTTAAGCCCGATCTGGACCAAGTAACTTCCATTGATTGAAGACAAAACAGATAAGTTGTAGGCATTTTCAGACATTTGCTCATGGACTGGGACTGAATAGGCATGCGATTGGCTAATGATCGCAAGTAAACAAAAACATTGAGCAAGGAACAACCGTTTTAGAGACATGACGATGTATCTCCTAAGATCATTTTCCGATATTTCTCAGGCATACTCGATACCCTATAACGAAGCCGAGGATCTAATTTAATACATTCCTGATATACCATTTTTATTAGATTAGGGATCTTCAGCCATTCGTCACTCTCCCAATCTTTAGGGCTGCTGTGCCAAAGGCCCCAACCAACATGCATCTGAACGTTAGAAATCTGTTCAGCCCATTTTTCCTCTGTCATCAAGATCTTCTTTGATTTGTCATCGGCGGACATATAAGCCGACTCATAAACCTTTCGTTGTTCGATCTCTTGCCCCAACCGGAACGGGGCAAGACGAAAGTCTTTCCCGTTCCAATACGATTTTCTTACCCTTGTACCTCGAGGATTTGTCCCTGTTAGCATATACGGATCACCATTACCGGTAGCCTCAAGCCAGTATCCAGGTTTGAAGACTATAAGAGCCGGGTCATTGTCCTTAAGCCACCTAGACCACGGTCGAGTTTTAGGTCCCCAGCCCGGGATGTGATAACGGCCCTCGTTATCGGTAACTGCCTCAATTAGAACCCAGAAATCCTTCTCATCACCTTCCGGAGGCGTCGCCAAGATCCACTCTGCGACGACTACTACACTTTCGATTGGCTGACCAGTTTCTTTGTCCAGCACCCGTCCGTCAATCGGGTCGGCAATATAACTCCACGGCTCCCCACCACATGAAGAAGTGGCCATCAGCAGAAGACATCCCGCAACGACAATCAAGATGTTTTGCTTTAATCGTCTTTTTCTATCGGGATTACATTCCATCTTTTTGACCTCAAAATGATTGGATTTTCCAGAGCCCCTGGGCGTCTTGACTGAAATCCAGGATATAGATCCGGTTTTGGCCTCCCTGAGAACGGGTGATCACATAGCTCGCGGTGCCTTCTCCTGTCTCGGAAAGGCTGATGTCCGGTAAAGAGGCCATGATCTGCGGCAACTGGCTCTGCAGAGACTGAAGGGCAGATTGATATCGCGCCTGAGCACCCGGAGTAAGGTACTTCATGGCCCCACCAATATCTCCCCCCGAAAGCGCTGTTTTAAATCCGTTCCACTTGCTCTTGAGTAGTGTGTCTATAGCCGTCAGGGAAAGCACGTTGATGGCCACACTATCCTGATAGGTTCTCCCCTGCGTATCGGTGACATAAAGGGTAAACACATACAATCCTTCCGTATTCATCGTGACATTATATTGCGTAGTGCTGACAAACGCCACTGCGGCCGTCGCAGGGCCCGTATAGGCCAAATAAGAACTCGCTACGGGGGAAGACAAGAACGTTTCGGCTGTCAGGGTAATCGTCAAGGGACTGATCCCGCTTTCGAAATTGGAAGTCAGTTCAATGTAAGCGGTGTCGGGTTGACCGAATACAGTAATGGTCTTCTGGTATTGCGTCCCATCCCATACCGTGCCGACCACGGTAATCGTATTGTCCCCGGGAGCAATAGGCACATGGTTGGCCACAAATACATTTCCATCCACCTGCGCGACCACCCCATTGACCGTCATCCCAAATTCCTCAAGGTTGGTGCTAAATGCCCCTCGTACTAAAATCCGGGGCTGTGTGACCGTACTTCCATCCAACGGCTCTGTGATATTAAGATCCATAAAAGGACCCGGATTGTTGACCGTGAAGATCAAATTATTCGAGATCCCACCTCCGGGCGTGGGATTAAACACATTCACCGGATAATTTCCGGCCGGGGTGACCAAAGAAGCCGGAACAACGGCAACGAGCTTCGATCCGCTGACAAAATTGGTCACGAGCGCCTGATTGTTAAAGTGAATCACGGCGGTATTCACAAAATTGCTTCCGGAGACGGTTAAAACAAAATCCCCGCTTCCGGCAAGGATGTAACTCGGCGATAAAGCGGTTGCTTGCGGAACCGGATTATTTGGCGTCGACGCCGGCTGAAGCGCCGGGCTAAAGATCGCCACGCCTCCCATCGGAACCGAACCGTTCCCGGTGGCTTGCGCATACCCGCTCCGGCTCACCGTAATCGTAAACGCTCCCGGCGCCAAACCGGTAATGGCATAGTTCCCATTGCTCCCGGTCTGGGCGGAAAAGGGATGGCTGTTGGAATCGACGACCGACACCGACGCCTGGGATAGCGGCAAGCCGGTATTCGCATCGGTGACCGTGCCGGCCACTTCGCCTGAGGTCGGGACCGGGGTCAGGGAGAAAATAAGATTGAGAACCTGACTGCCGTTGGCTGTGCCATGCACTGCAGCGGTCGTATACCCCGCTTGAGCCACGGTGAGGTCGAAATCCCCGGGGACGATGGTCGCCGTAAACTGCCCCGTCGCATCCGTTTGGACCGCGGTCGTCGTCCCAGTGGTGGAATCCGTAATCGTGATCGTGGCGCCGGCAATGGGGAAACCGGTGACGGCATCGGTGACGATGCCGGTCAGGATCGCACTACCCGGCGAAAAAATAACGTTGACTTGAGCCGTGGCCTGCCCTCCGGCGCCCGTCGCTATCGCCGTAAGCGTGTTAATCCCAGGATTTAAAATAATGCCGTCGGCGGTGAATGTCCCGCCACCCAAGACCGCCTGAACCCCGTTGACCGAAACGCTTGCGGCATTGGCGAAAACGCCCGTCACGGTGATCGGCGAGGTCGTCAAGTCCGCTTGGGGGATGGGAGAAGTGATGCTGATGGACGGCACAACCGGCGGCTGATAGTACGCTTGAATTTGGCCACGGCCGATCTTCCCGGCTTGATCCTGAGCCCAGACAATCAGTTGCGGTGGACTGTACCGTTGGTCCAGATCCACCGAGGCGGTAAACGGCCCGCCGGCCGAGATCAACGGCGCCTTTTCGACAACCACAAGACCGATCGCGTCGCCCCCCAAAACAGGATCCGCGCTTCCGGACACCGAAATGGGCGACGAGGTAAAGATGTTATCCGTCGGGGGATCAGTGACGGTAACCGCAGGCATCGGTTCGAGCGGGTGCAAGCTTACGTGGACCGTCTTGGAAGACTGCGCTCCGCCACTTCCCGTCGCGATCACAGTAATCGGGTTGTCCCCCGGATGCAGGGCCACGGTATAGTCGGAAAGGAAACTCCCCCCTGCTGACGTAACAGTACCTGGGGCACTCGGACGGCCGTTGGCCGTCGTCAAAACAGCGGCCGGATCGGAAACCGTCCCGCGAATCGGAAGTTCGTTGACGTTTGTCGCGCCACCATCAGCGGGAACGAGAACGGTCACCGCCGGCAAAGGCGGAGGGCTGTCCATCACGACAATGGTTTCTTGGACGAGTTTACTCGGATTTGTTGTAACGGTGATGTAGTTCTGCATAATTTGAGCCGGAAGCTGCCGTGCCTGGAGGACATGCGTGCCGGTGGTCAACGCAACATTGGGCCAAACGAAGTGTCCCGACATGTCCGTCGAAACCGTGCCGATCACGTTGCCGTCTAAGAAGATCTCGACCAGGAACGGACTGCCCGTACCAGTGGCATAAGCCTGACCGGAGATGTCGACCGTCCCGGGAGCTCTCGGCGAATCAATCGGATCCAGTCGTGGGTCAAGCGGAGTCACCGAGGGAGGGGCGGCGCCGATACTGGCCGACAGAGGATGAATCGTAAAATCGAATATACCATTACCACTGATTGACACGTTTCCGGCAATGTCGGTTAATGTAAGCGAAAATTCATGAGACCCCGCATTCAAGAAAAGGTGGCAGAAACAGAAGTTCCCGACGCTGTCGGCCACGGTCTGATCCGCGGCATCCGTCCGGCCATCGATCACAAGCCGAACAGTTGACCCCGGCTTGTTTGTCGTGCCCGCCAAGTCAGATTCACTGGTTAATAGATCCAACGAACCAAGCAACAGAGTAAGCCGAGTTAGGTATGGCGGCGCCGTATCGAAGGTCAGCGGCACAGGAGCAGACAGAGGGCTCACATTCCCCAGGCCGTCTACGGCACGCGCCGCAATCGTGTTGAGCCCTGGGAACACGCTGATGGGCGCTGAGAACAAGCCCCCTGAGATCACCCCGACCAATTGTCGGATGCCATTTACATAGAGCTGAATCTGCGTACCCTCCGGCGCCGTCCCGGTTGCCGTGGTGGTGCCCAAACGGGTGAAAGGCGGTGAAAAGGGGTTCACCGAGGGAGTGGCCAGCGTCGGCGCATCCGTGGTGAATGTCAAATCCCCGGAGGATGAAGAAAGGCCGATCGCATTCGTCACGGTGATTTGGAAATGAATGGTCGTCCCGGAGGGTAATCCATCCAAAAGCTGCGCAAAGGAGCCGGCATAGCTCCGGGGAACGGTAATCGTGCTCCCGTAATTTGTCGTCGGGCCATACGCAATCATCGTCTCCGCAGGTTGGTCCGTGCTCCAGTGGACGACCCCTGAGCGATCCGTAATATCTGACAACGAGATTCCTGAAAGTAGAGGCGCCGATGGGTTCACGGGAACCAGTTGGATATCGAGAAAAGGCGCCGTTCCGGCCACCGTGGCCCCCGCAAGCTGCTGATCGACGTACCCATCTAGGTGAACCACGGCGGTATAAGCCCCCGCCGTCACGGGATAGGCAAATTCTCCAAAGTCATCGGTCACATCGTTCCAGACCCGCTGGGGATCGGTGACAACCACCTGAACCCCTGAAAGCGGATCGCCATAGATCGCATCGGTCACCTCTCCCGCGAGTGTCGCCAAGTTGGGATTATCGAGTATGAGGATAGCGATCACTTGTCCCACATTCCCCACGGAATCGGAGGCACTGAAGGTGATATCGTTCTCTCCGGGCAGTAGCACGGCGGAAAAGCTGAACTGACCATTGATGACGGAAAGGTCATGAGTCGTCCCCGTATTGAGCTCCGCCGTTACGAGGCGCACCGTGGGGTCGTCGACCATTCCAGTGATGGTCTGGATAGGATCGCTCACCGTCGCAATGGCCGGGCCATCCAGCGTGATCACAGGGGCGGTCTGGTCCAGGGTTACTTGAATGGTTCGAGTGGAGGAGTTTCCGTCTGGGTCCGTCGCCGTCGCGGTAACCGTATTCGGACCATCTTGAAGGTCCACATAATTACCAAAACTTCCATCGGCTTGGACAAAGACGCTCTGATCATTGAGAACAACACTTGCCGCAGGATTATCAACCTTCCCTCCGATAAAGACGGGTGTTTGATTCACCGCGAGATCTTCATTGCAGGATCCTCCCTCTAAGGCGTTCATCACCAGCGTGATGTCCTGTCCCTGGGGCGGCGCATTCCATTGGGCGTCGATTGTCCCCCCAAACACATCCGGGGCCACTGTGGGAATGGGGCTGAGCACGGGCAAAAGGTCTTGCCCGTTATTGACCCAGGTCAAGGTATCCGGAGGCCTCTCGACACTTCCCGAGAGGATTTCGAGATCTCCAATACGGGCGGGGCCCAAGCCTTTCTGGATGAGACGCACACGATACAACCCTTGGGCATCGGGCAGATACGGGGCGAGATCTAACGTCTGGGTAAAGAAATCCACCGGGAAGTGAAGAACACCTCGTTCCACCCACCCCGCGGGACCCATGGTGAAGATGTGAAACGACTCGGGTTTAATCACGGACTGACCGATACACAGATCTAGACTAATCGTACCCGTGGGGATCGTCGTTGTAGTCGTACTAATCGTCGTGGTCGTGCTGGTCGAGCTTGTTGATGTAGTGGTGGTCGTTGTTGTCGTTGTAGATGTTGTGGTTGAGCTGGTGGTCGTAGACATCGTCGTTGTTGTACTGGTCGTCGTAGTCGTGGTGGATGTTGTGCTGGTGGTCGTCGTTGTTGTTGTCGTTGTAGTGGTAGTTGTGCTTGTGGTTGTTGATGTTGTGGTTGTCGTTGTACTCGTTGTCGTTGTCGTGGTCGTGGTGGTAGTTGATGTTGTCGTGCTGGTCGTGGTTGTGCTGGTCGTTGTAGATGTTGTGGTAGAGCTGGTGGTTGTAGACGTCGTTGTTGTTGTACTGGTCGTCGTAGTCGTTGTCGTGGTTGTGGGGATAGTTGATGTTGTCGTGCTCGTGGTGGTTGTGCTCGTAGTCGTAGTTGTGGTTTTTTTGGTTGTGGTTGTTGTGGTCGCTTTCGTTGTCGTGGTGGTCGCTTTCGTTGTCGTGGTAGTGCCGTGGAGAGTCGTCGTGGTGGTAGTGCCGTGAAGAGTCGTCGTGGTGGTAGTACCGTGGAGAGTCGTCGTGGTGGTAGTGCCGTGAAGAGTCGTCGTGGTAATAGTACCGTGAAGAGTCGTCGTGGTGGTAGTGCCATAGAGAGGGTTTTCCGTTAGTGTGGTGGTGGTTTCTGTTGGTGGGGTGGTTGTGGTCGTTGTTGTTGTATCGAAGGTATCGGTGGTTTGAGCATAAGCATTTATTGAACTGAGAATAAAACCAGAGACAATCGAAGCCAACAAGAGGACAGACGCGATCGCGGGGATAAGATACAGCCGGTGGGGGAGTGCGCGAACCACGCGAGACAAAAGAAGCAGCGATGGGTTCCGAAGCTGGAACACGAAGACTCCCTCGACCGTCCGGATCGGGCAGTGGCGTGCCCGTCGAGGCCGATGTGGTGTACTCAACGTGAGCTTGTAAATGACGGTATTAACTCTTCCAACGGCGAGATATTATCAGACGGTCCCGGCCATGTCAAGAGGTTATTCGGACCCTGTCAACCCCAAAAATATAATATGGAAATGGAAGACCATGCCCCAAACACATGAGGATTGAAAACTGTTAAGTCCTTGAAAAATTTGGTAGCGGCGGAGGGATTCGAACCCCCGGCCAAGAGATTATGATTCATAACCGGTATATTTTCACAGGGTCTTGATTTTGGGCTGGTTTCCCCGATTTTCATTTAAGGTCAACACCTTGTCGGCATTCTACCTGTTCTATTGATTCTTGTCAATTCTATCGTTTCCGATATTTTTTAGCACAAATTTAGCACAGGTCCGCCTGCCGCGGCGGCAGTTGGCCAGGATCTCACCGAAAGAATCTTCCCGTTCAAACCCCAAAATGGTGACCTCTTCACCGATCACGCATGCCCGGACTGGACATTCGATATGGTCTTCAATCATGGCCAAGAATGCCCCATGCTGCTCATCCATTCTATATGGGGGCCCGTGCGGTGCAGTCGCTCCTCCGATGCCCCCACACCCCGCGCTCGGACAGGCAAAGCCTGATCCTCACTTCGTGTAACAGTCCACAACCGCATCTTCGATCATCTTATGCAGGCGAGGTTTCGATCCGGGCTTGCGAGCTTTCGGGATCATTGCCCTGACTTTCCTGGTTCTTGTTCGTGTTTTCCTCAAACCCAAGCATCTTGTAGGTCTTGAGTCGCTTGGCGTGCATCCTTTTCAGCACCGGCACATGGGCATCCACATAGTCGTATACCCTCACGCTGCGTTTTCCCTCAAATGCACGCATCAGTCGGCCTGTATATTGAACCAGTCTTCCCTTGAATGATAGAGGGAAAACGAGAAACAGAGTGTCCAGTTGGGGACAGTCAAATCCTTCACCCAAATACTGGCCTGTCGCAACGACCAGAAGGTCTTCTTCAGGAGAAATATTCCGGATGGCTTCAAAGAGCGCATCTCGGGACTTTTTACGGAGTCCGCCCTCCAGGACAAAGGTTTTCTTGCCCCGGGCCGCCAGTTGCTCCGCAAGGATACGGCAGTGTTCCTTCCATTGGCTCAGCACTAAACAACGGCGGCCCTCTCCAAGTGCGGCCAGAATATCCTCGCAGATCATCTTGGATCGGCCATCATCATGGACCAGGGCACGGAAAATATCCTGTATGGGGGTATCTTGGTTGGCTTCAACGAGAAAGCTCGTTTCGCGGACGAAGAGCTGCAATATAAGATCACCTTGGATCTCCGTGCCATGAGAAATGCGGTGTCGGATCGGACCGCACTGCATCATGATAATATCCTGAAGCCCATCACGGCGGTACGGTGTAGCCGTTAATCCCAGTATATAACGGACGGGGGCTTTCTTGACACAGGACTCGAACGAGAATGCCGGCAAATGATGGCACTCATCCACAATGATGAAGCCATAGTGGGAAAAGAAGGACTCCGCGTTTTCCATACCCTTCAGACTTTGTATCATGGCAAGATCAACGATGCCGGTCCGCTTGTCCTTACCCCCTCCGATTTGGCCGATCTGCTTAGGGGCAAGTCCCAACAGGTTTATCAGTTGAACTCGCCATTGTTCAAGAAGCGGTTTTCGGTGAACAAGGATGAGAGTGGGAAGTTTCCTGGCCGTCGCGATATAGCATCCCATGACCGTTTTACCGGATCCCGGGGGCGCGACGAGCACACCTTGATCATGGGATAAAACAATCTTGACTGCCTTCTCTTGGAAAGACGCCAATTTTCCCCGGAAGGCCAGTGGAATCTTCTCCGGCAGGGGCCGCAGATCCTTGACGTCCAACCCGCTTCCCGCGGCCTGCACGGCGACACTGAGCTCCTCCATCACCCCGCGTGGGAGATAGAGGTGTGTCGCATCCTGCTCATAGCACTTGATGAAGCGCGGGGTCCGGTAGGTCGACAGACGGAGCTTCTGCCGTTCATAGAACACCGGATTATGGAGAGAAGCCAAATGTTTAATTTCAGAGAGCAGGAAAGACGGGATGCCCGCTTTCTCAACGCTCAGAACAGCACCGACCATGCAGGAAATCCTGGCGGGAAGCACTGTATCCAAAGGAAGAGATTTTCTGGACGATCTCACCGATCCCAGGCCAACAGTCACCGGTGGAATACTTTCCAGAAATCCATCTAATTGCTCTGGAGATAGGCGTTGTACCCGACTCAAAAAGGCCCATTGATCAGGCCAGGATCGAAGGGTCGCAGGATGGAGAAACTCCGTGTTGCCCAGCGCGCGACATTTCTTCTGAAGGGGCAAAGCAATCAGGTTGCCAAAACCGCCCTTGGGAATATAGTCCTGGTTCGGGAAAAAACGATCATAGCTGGCAAGGTCCATCTCCCCCCGAATCGTCATCGTCTCCCTCAATAGGGAGGCGCCCAAACGTCGCGCCGAAATCGCCGGCACAGGCCTTGAGAAGAAAAACCAGACGTGGCCTCCGTTTCCAGACCGAGACCGCTCAAGATAAGCCGGAACACCCCGACGTTCGCAGGAATCCCGATAGCTCACTGCATCTTCCGCCCAATCGGCTCCGTCAAAGTCACTGGCCAAAAACCAGCAGGTATCATCCTTGAGAAGCGGATACACCCCGATGGTCTTCTCACCGGATAGATGTTCTTGGATAACATCGGTCGTGAGCGGCAGGTAGTCCTTTTGTTTTTCTCGGAACCCGCTCCATCCACCCTTCACCGCCGGAGAGTAGCCCTTTTTCCCGATTTGCTCATTGATCCAGAGAGCGGGATAAACATCCTCACGCCCTCGGAACAGAATCCGGAACAGGGCGATCTTCTCTGCGATGGATGAATTGGAATCGACCGTTGGCAGAGGTTCTGCGCTGGGGAATAACCTGGACTCCGCTGCCGGCCGGACGGCGGATTCAACAGCCTCCACCGGTAAACCCAACATATTACGGAGGCGTTCGTTCTCCTTTTGGAGACGGAGGCACTCCTCTCGTATCGCCGCCAGCTGACGATTTAGATCTTGATCAGTATGTTCCATTTCCCTATCTGACAAACAGTTCCTTTAATCGCTTCTCCAGATCTGATGCGACCGTTTGAAAGGATGGAATGCCTCTGAGTTGTCGCTGGATGGAGTTTTGCCAGTGTCGTTCCATATCTCGCCGGTGAGTTTTATCCAGGAACTGACCGGGGCCGCTGAACCGGACTTTCTTGTATTCGCACTTTTCCGTGAAGGTCGTCTTCACTTTTGCAATATCCATGGGAAGCGACGACCGACCACTGGCCAGGAGGTACCAGGCATCGTAGAGATCTCGGGGATAACCTCGCTGAAGAATCGTGCGAAGTTTCTCG
>JACQBZ010000005.1 GCA_016194285.1 Nitrospirota bacterium
GATTTGACGATCCGCGAATGAGCTTTACGGATTGTCTGAGTTTTACCGTGATGCGAGCCCTGGGGATCACGACCGCGTTTGCCTTTGATCGCGACTTTGAACGGGCCGGATTCAAACTGCTCCGAGGCGAGAACCGCTAGTTAGATTCCCCCCCAAAGAATCTCTCGTTCAATCCGAAATCCTAAACACCTCATGCGCGTCGCTGAATGAGCCGCCGGGCTTGAGGCCGCCGCAAAGGACATGAATCGTATCGCCGACGGCGGCCGCGCCAAGGCCGTGGCGTGCGGTCGGCATCGGGGCCATCATCTCCCAGCGATCCGTTTTCGGATCATAGGCCTCGTTCTGATGGAACGTTCCATCGGGCGACTCGCCGCCGAAGACGAAGATCCGGCCGTCCAGGACGGCCGAGGCGATTCCGCTTCGTGCGGTCGGGAGCGGCGCCTTCGTCATCCACCGGTTGTTTGGAATATCGTAGGCCTCATGCGTGTTGAGGTTGTTGCGGTAGGAGGATTGGGTCCGGCCGCCGATGGCGTAAAGCGTATCCCCGACGACTGCGCCGGCCAGATGGTCGCGCGGCGTGGGGAGCGGGGCCAGCTTCTTCCAGGTATTTGTCGCGGGGTCGTATTCTTCGTTGGCTCCGGCGTTGTTTCCATCCGCATAGCCGCCCACGGCGTAAAGTTTTCCGTTACGGACGCCAACGGCGAGCGCCCCGCGGGCGGTCGGCATCGGTTGCTTCTCGGTCCAGCGATCGGCCTTGGGATCGTATTCGAAGACCGAGTTTTGGGGCGTCCATGAAATGTTGCCTTTGTAACCCCCGATCACGTAGAGTTTCCCGCTCACGGCCCCGATCCCGGCGTGATGGAGCGCCGCCGGCATGGAGGCCACTTCTTTCCAGCGGTCCGTCGCCGGATCGTAGACCTCGACCGATGAGGTCACCCCGAAATGTTTAAACCCGCCGACGAGATAAATTTTTCCATCGAGGGCCGCCACGGCCACCTCGGTCCTTGAGGCGGGGGCGGGCGACGCTTTCGTCCAGGTTCCGTTGGGTTGGGAAGAGGCATTCGTCGCGGGGATGGCGAGCGTGAATAGGATCGTGAGGAGGGCAGAAACAGGTAAAGGTGTACGGTCCATCGCTGAAGGCGTCCTTCGATTTTACGGGTTATATCGTGTGGGGCATTATAGGTTCGGCTGCCTGGTTTGTCAATGAATGCACAACATGAATGCACAACATGAATGTACAACATGAATGTACAACGGGATCGCAATGGCGTCTTAATCGACCTCCTCTTTTGCGACCTTCTTCCGGCCTGTTTTATAACTCTTTTAGACTATTCCGCCTAACTCTTTTTTTATCTGAAAATAGATCTTTTGCGGAATTGGCAGCCGTTCGTAATTATGCTAGATTTAGTATTACCAAATATTCTTCCTCCGATTTTCCACAGCCTTTTTTGAAAGGGGAAAAGATGATAAGATGGCGAGGTCTATCTCACCTGACTTTCTTCATCTTTTTGTCCGCCTCCCTGGCGGCCTGTGGTTTATTCGATAACGGCGGTGGGTCCAACGCCGGAGAGGCCCCTCCTGCGGAGCTTCCGGATACCCACATCACCTCCAATCCTGCCAATCCGTCAGCCTCAGCCTCGGCAAGCTTTACCTTTATATCAACCGTGGCGGGAGCGACCTTTGAGTGCTCCATAGATGCTGGCGCCGTCGCCGCTTGCACATCCCCCAAGGACTATACCGGCCTTGCAGACGGCACCCATACTTTCAATGTAAGGTCAAGCGATTCGGCAGGAAATACCGATCCGACCCCGGCAAGCTTTACATGGGTCATTGATACAACGATCGCCAACCTCAGCGCCATCGCCGTTACACCGCGCGACGCCGCAGTGGCGCAAGGTGGGGCACGGCAGTTCATCGCCACCGGCACCTATTCGGACAACAGCACGAAGGATATTACGAGTCAGGTGAACTGGGGTTCATCGAATATGTCGGTGGCGACGGTGAGCGCGGGCGGCAGCGTTGCGGGGCTTGCGGTCGGCACGACCACCATCACGGCAACGCTCGGGGGCGTCTCGGGCCAGACGACGCTTACGGTGAGCGCCACCGCGCTTCCGCGCACCGGCCAGGTCGCGTGCTATTCGGAGACCGGGGCGAACCGCGAGTGTTCCGGCACGGGCGAGGACGGAGAGCGCCAGGCCGGCGTGGCATGGCCCGTCCCGCGCTTCGTCCTGCTTGTGGATCCCGCTTCCAATGGCAACTGCGTGGCGGATCAGCTCACCGGGCTCGAATGGGTACGTGTGCCGGACACCACGCTGTGGAACTGGACCGGGAATCCTTCGGTTTTCACCTACGCCACCGCTTTCGATCTTTGCGGCGCCAATGACTGGCGCCTGCCGAACCGGCGCGAGTTGCGCAGCCTCATCCATTACGGCCAGATAAACACCGCCGCATGGCTCAACGATCCGGCGCAAGGGTTCAGCAACATTCAGGGCGGCACCACTTCAATCTACTGGACCTCGACGACCGATGCAAGTGATTCCGCCTCGGCCTGGAGCGTGTACATGGGCAACGGGGTAACCGTCGGCAAAGACAAGGGCATCAGCTATTACGTCTGGCTGGTGCGCACTCCCGCGATCCCGGCCCCGGCCGCGCCGGCTCGGACCGGGCAGACGATCTCCTACGCGACCGAGGACGACGGCGCGCTCCAGGCGGGCGTGGTCTGGCCCGACCCTCGTTTCACCAA
>JACQBZ010000050.1 GCA_016194285.1 Nitrospirota bacterium
GCCTGGCTGACGGGCGGCTGTCCCCGTTCTGGGCCGAAGCATTGCACCGCGTTCCGGACCGGCTCGCCACCACGGCCTTCGATCTCATGGAGTGTGTACGCGCCGGCCGCTGGCTCGCTTGCGTTGGTCAAGCACGCCAGGCCATCGACGCGATCGCCTCACCGATTCCCCAGCATCCGCGTTATCGCGGCTATTGGTACGATCCTTCGCGGAATGCGCTGGTCGGTATGGTTCTCGGGCTGGACATCATCCAATCGAGTGGACGCTATTACCTCCTCGAGATGAATCTCGACGCGGGACTGCTTCCAGAACGGCACGCGCTATACGCCGAGCGCATTGATCCGCTCGTCGCGGAAATCGTGGCCGTTGGCAAAGAGCTTGGATTTCGCCGCGTGGTGCCGTACGCACGCCACTGGTCGGCGGAACAGGTCGCGGAGTTCATCGCGGCGGGTACAGCGGCCGGGGTGGTGGTTACACCGGCCTGCTTTTCGTTCATCTCATCTCCCGGCGCCGAACCCATCACTGCGCTGCCCGAAGCTCTGGAGCGCGACACCTTTTATCTCGTGTTCTCGAGCCGGCATTCTCCGCTCGACTATTACGTCCACGACAAGCTCTGCAGTGCGCGCTGGTTCGAGGCCGGCGTGCGCGCCTCCGGAGACGGGCTGGTTCGGTCAATACCGACGTACACACGGATGACGATCCCGCCGCTGCATCCGGATCCGCGCTGGCCGAACTTGGTGGCCAAGCTCGCCGACTTCGACATGGGTCAGTTCGTACTCATGGCCAAAGTGCGCGACGAAGCCGAGGCGCGCGCGGCGCTGGGACAGGACCGACCGGAGGCCATCCCGCGCGCATTCCGGCTGAGCCGGTTGATGCGCCTGGGTAATTTTCTGACGCACCGCGGGCATTTGATCTACCAGCCCTTCATTCCACCCGACATCGACAGCGATGGTCTCATCCGTAAACTGCGATTGATGCTGCTGGTCTCGCCGCTGGCGAGCCGATTCTTGTCGGTGCACGCCGCTGTGTCGCCCCCGCCCGACGCGCCGCTCGGGTTCGGAACTGTGACACGCGACACGACGCTGCTGCTCACTGGCCTGCCGGGTTTGCCGCGCCGCCGGGTTGAGCGCCGGGTTGAGGAGGAAGCGGCCACGGCGGCGGCCAAGATTGGTCCCATCCTTGATCGCGCTGTCCGCGCAAAGTTCCTCATCGGTCCAGCCTGATACCACAAGCGATCGGGCCAGGGTTTTGAACTATGGCAATGATGCTCTTTAATCGGTTGAATGATCGATCACTCATGGTGAACGCGTTTCCAGTAATCTTCAACCGCGGGACATTTTTCTCTCAAGAACATGTAGACAATGATGATGACAATGATGACGATGCGGAAAACGAGGAAGACGATGAAGAAAAGGAATTCGAAGATGAAAACGAAGATGAAGACGATGAAGAGGATGATCTGATCCCGCGTCTTAAGGGGCACCAAACGCCGTGGCCGGCTTAGTAGCCCTCCTAAAAAGTTATAAGGTCACGGCCGACCTAGTGATGGGCATGATCATCATGGGGACGACCGGGGCCGTGATCGGGCTGAACCTCGGCGGGTTCGTCTTCACCGCCGCGGCGACGTTGCTCGGGATCATGCTCGGCGGATTCGTCTCGATGTTGGGCGCCCGTCGCTTCTTTATCAGCGTCCTGGTGGGAAGTTTTATCGGCGGGGCGCTGGCCCTGTGGCTGGGCGGACCTTACGCCTTCATCATCGGAGCCGGCTCCGGCGGCGCCATCGGCGGATTTATCGGCGTCAATATTGAGCTGTTTAAGAGAGGATGATGTAATACATTTCACTTGACAAGTGGAACGATTTTATGTAGTATTGCTCTTTTTTGAAGAAGGGTTCTATGTCATGAGAACGGTTTCAGCCAAGAAAAAAGATTTCAGCCGAACCTGGTATCTTGTGGATGCACAAGGCAAGATCCTGGGACGCCTCGCGTCCGAGGTGGCCTCGATTCTCCGGGGGAAGCACAAACCGACCTTTACGCCTCATGTGGACTGCGGCGATCACGTCGTGATCGTCAATGCCGCAGGAATCCATCTCACGGGGGATAAACGGGTCAGTAAGATTTATGCTCACCATTCGGATTATCCCGGCGGATTTAAATCCACCACCGCCGGTAAACTTTTAAATGAGCGACCGGATCGGCTGGTCCGTTGGGCCATTCAGGGCATGCTACCCAAGACCAAATTAGGCCGTGCGATGATTAAGAAGTTGAGAGTCTATGCCGGTCCGGATCATCCTCATAAAGCTCAGCAGTTACAAACGATGGAATTGCCCGGAACGAGGAGAAACGAATGAGCACCGCAGGCCTGATTGCCGCAACCGGAAAACGAAAGAACGCCGTCGCCCGCGTCCAACTGAAACCGGGAACGGGCCAGATTCTCATCAACGATCGGCCGCTTGAGACTTATTTCCCGCGGGAGATCCACCGGATCCAGGTCCTGCAGCCTTTTCAGGTCACCAGCACGACCGGCAAGTTCAACGCGGCCGTCAATGTGCAAGGGGGAGGCGAGATGGGGCAAGCCGGCGCAGTACGCCACGGAATCGCCAAGGCCTTGCTTCAAACCAACAGTGCCCTGCGTGAGCCGTTAAGGAAGGAGGGCCTGCTGACCCGCGATTCCCGCGTGAAGGAGCGCAAAAAATACGGCCAGAAAGGCGCGCGTCGGCGGTTCCAGTATTCCAAACGTTAAGGGTCATGTCGAATTAAAAGGGGGCCGCAGGGCCCCTTTTTTTATTTCCAAAGGGTGGGGGACAGATTTGAAATCTGTCCCCATTCAGGAGGGGGCGCGCAAGCCCCTACAAGGGAGGAACAGACAATGGTCAAGGTTGCCGTACTCGGTGCCAGCGGCTATACCGGTGGGGAGTTGCTCCGATTGCTCAGCCTGCATCCCAGGATCAAGCTGGTCGCGGTCTCTTCGGGACAATCGGCCGGCCAACGGATCGACACCCTTTTCCCGAACCTCAAAGGGCGGCTGTCGCTGACCCTGGAGCCGCTGGATCTAAACCACCTGGCGGACAAAGCCGATTTGTTCTTTCTGGCACTGCCGCATACGACCGCGATGCCGGTTGCGGCCCGGCTGATCGAGAAGAAAAAACGCGTGATCGATCTCAGCGCCGATTTCCGGTTGAAAGACCCGAAGACCTATGAGCGATGGTACAAGACCCCCCATCTCCATCCCGGTCTACTGGCGCAGGCTTGTTACGGTCTGCCCGAACTTCATCGCAACGCGATCAAATCGGCCCGAATCGTGGCCAATCCGGGCTGTTATCCGACCGGTGCGCTTCTGGGGCTTCTTCCGTTGTTCCAAAAACCGCTGGTGGATTCCGGTCGCATCATCATCGATGCAAAATCCGGGATCTCCGGCGCCGGACGGAGCCCGAGCCAGGCCACCCATTTTCCGGAAGCCCACGAGGCCATTTCGGCCTACAGCATCGGCCGACATCGTCATCTGCCCGAGATCGAGCAGGAGCTGTCCCTCTTGGCCAAAAAAAAGGTCGCGGTGACCTTTACACCGCATCTGGTGCCGATCAATCGCGGGATCCTGTCCACGATTTATATCAAGCTCACGAAAAAGATCGAAACCGAAGAGGTTGTAAAACTTTTCCAGGATTTCTACGAGGGAGACCCGTTCGTTCGAGTTTTACCGTCCGGTGAACTGCCCAACACGCGAAACGTGCAGGGTTCAAACGATGGCCACATCGGCCTGGTGGTCGATGACCATGCAAACCGTGGGTCGGCGACCCTCGTCATCGTCACGGCCATCGACAATCTGGTCAAAGGAGCGGCCGGCCAGGCGATTCAGAACATGAACCTCATGATGGGTTACGAAGAATCCTTGGGGCTAACCGCCCCGGGGCTGTTTCCGTAAGAAGGGCCGACGATGAAAAAAGTACAAGGGGGAATAACAGCCGTGAAAGGCTTTCGCGCCGCAGGCCTTCATTGCGGAATCAAATCCGGACGAAGACCCGACCTCGCCCTGATCGCGGCGGATCATCGCTGTTCCTCCGCCGCGGTGTTTACCACCAACCGGGTGGCGGCCGCCCCGGTTCTCATCACCCGGAAACATGCCCGTAAGGGAAGACTTCAGGCGATCGTGGTCAACTCGGGATCGGCAAATGCCTGTACGGGCCGTCAGGGATTGGCCATTGCAGAACAGATGGCCGCGATAACCGGGGAGCAGCTTGGAATCCCACCCGGCCGGGTCGCGGTGGCCTCCACCGGAAAGATCGGCGCACCCCCATCTCTTAAGGCGCTCCAGACCGGAATTCCCCGGGTCATCTCCGCCCTAAGCGCAAAAGGAAGCCGAAAAGCGGCTGCGGCCATCATGACGACCGACACCTTCACGAAGGAGGCCGCTGTACAAGTGAGGGTTCTCGGAAAAACCGTCACGATTGGAGGAATTGCCAAGGGAGCCGGGATGATTCATCCCGATATGGCCACGATGCTTGCCTTCCTGACCACGGACGCCCGGATATCCTCCGCACGGCTTCAAAAAATGCTGAAAGCGGCCGTGGATCAATCCTTCAACATGGTCTCGGTTGATGGAGAAACCAGCACAAATGACATGGTCGTCTGTCTGGCCAATGGAGCCGCGGAAAACGAATCCATCGAAAAATCCCCGGCGGCAAGAAGGACCTTTCAGGCAGCCCTCGACGCCGTCTGCACCGAACTTGCCAAGATGATCGCCCGGGACGGTGAAGGCGCCACGAAATTGGCGGAGATCCGGGTTACCGGGGCCAAAAGCGAGGATGCGGCCCGAAAAATCGCCCGGCGGATCTCCCAATCACCCTTGGTCAAGACCGCCTTTCTGGGGGAGGACGCCAACTGGGGCCGTATCGCCGCGGCGGCGGGTTCCGCCGGGGTGGAGTTCGATCCCGGTCGGGTGAGTATTCTTTTTGACAATGTCGTGGTGGTCCAAAATGGAGTGGGCCTCGGCCCGGCGGCCGAGAAGAAAGCCAGCCGGGTGCTTGGGAAAAAATCCTTTACCATGACGCTTGATCTTCGGTCCGGAAAACATTCCGCCACGGCCTGGACCTGCGATCTGACCGAGGAATACATCCGGATCAACACGGCTTACCGATCCTAATCTCTATCTTTTCGCTTGCAAATCGTTCTTTAATATGTTATTTTTCGAAGGGTTTGATGTAACTAAATTCACACGCCTGACCATTTCTCATTTCAACATGAGGAATCGGCGTTTGGAGTGGTGTTCGCCCCCTTGGGAGCGGACGATCCGAACGGACAGACAGGCGGAGGACTAACCACAAAGGAGGTTTTCATGGCCGCGATATCAATGAAAGAGCTGTTGGAGGCCGGGGTTCACTTCGGCCACCAAACGAAACGTTGGAACCCCAAGATGAGAAAATACATCTTTGGGGAGCGCAACGGAATTTACATCATCGATCTTCAGAAAACGCTGAAGCGGTTTCAGGCCGCCCATGAGTTTGTCAAACAGACCGTGGCAGACGGACGGTCCATTCTCTTCGTCGGCACGAAACGCCAGGCCCAGGAGGTGATCGAGACCGAGGCCAAGCGGTGCCAGATGTTCTACGTCAACCAGCGGTGGCTGGGAGGGATGTTGACCAATTTCCAGACGATCCGCAAAAACATCGAACGTCTGAAGAAACTGGAAGCCGCGCGGACGGACGGCACGCATGACCGCCTCACAAAAAAGGAAGTCGCGGATCTCGAAAAGGATCGGATGAAATTAGAAAAGTACCTGAACGGGATCAAGGAAATGACGACCCTTCCGGGCGCGGTGTACATTGTGGACACCAAGAAGGAGCATATCGCGGTTCAGGAAGCCAAGCGCCTGGAGATCCCCATCATCGCGATCCTGGATACAAACTGCGATCCGGAGGATGCCGATCTCATCATCCCGGGAAACGACGACGCGCTCCGGGCCATCAAACTCATCACCACCCGAATCGCGGACGCCGCCGTTGAAGGGCTGCAGCTTCGCGCCAGGAAACACCCTCAGGCTGATACGGCGGCCGCGGCCCCATTGCCCGATGCGAGCTTGTCAGAAATGCCGATCGCAACCCCTGCGGGTGAGCCAGTTGAAGGCATCGTGGAGGCGGATAATGTCCATTGACGCGACTTTGGTGAAGGACCTGCGCGAGAAAACCGGCGCCGGTATTTTGGACTGTCAAAAGGCCCTGACCCAGTCGGGAGGCGATGTAGCCAGGGCCATCGATTTTTTGAGGCAGAAGGGTCTGGCCACGGCTCAGAAAAAAGCCGGCCGCGCCACCAACGACGGCCTGATTGTTTCCTATATCCACGCCGGCAATAAACTCGGCGTCCTCCTCGAGGTCAACTGCGAAACCGATTTCGTAGCCAAGACGGATGATTTTCAAGAACTGGCCCGGGGTCTGGCCATGCATATCGCCGCGGCCGACCCACGATACCTCAAGCGGGAGGAGATTCCCAGCGCCGTTTTGGAAAAAGAGAAAGAGATCTTTCTGGCCCAGGCCAAGGAGAGCGGAAAGCCGGCGGCCGTTCTGGATAAAATCGTGGCCGGGCGCCTTGAAAAATTCTATGCCGAGGTCTGCCTGCTGGAACAGCCCTTCGTCAAGGATCCCTCCATCACGATCAAGGACCTGCTCGGTCAGAAGATTGCTAAATTCGGTGAGAATATCTCCATTCGCCGATTTACACGGTTTCGACTCGGTGAGATCGTCGAGGAATGAATGCGCCGAAATACCAGCGGGTGTTGCTGAAGATCAGCGGCGAGGTCCTGGCCGGGGATCAAGGCTATGGCATTGATCCGAAGGTCATCGACGCCGTTTCCACCGAGATCAAGGACATCCACGACCTGGGGGTTGAGGTGGCCGTCGTGATCGGCGGTGGCAATATCTTCCGAGGGCTGGCCGCCAGCGCCGGGGACATGGAGCGTTCCTCCGCCGATTACATGGGCATGCTGGCGACGGTGCTGAACGCGCTGGCGCTCCAGAACGCCCTCGAACGCAAAGGTGTCTTCACCCGCGTTCAGTCGGCGATCGAGATGCGACAATTGGCCGAAAGCTACATCCGCAGGAGGGCCATCCGTCACTTGGAGAAGAAACGGGTCGTCATTTTTGCGGGAGGAACCGGCAACCCGTATTTCTCGACCGATACCGCCGCGGCCCTCCGCGCCATGGAAATCGGCGCGCAGGTCATCCTGAAAGGCACAAAGGTGGACGGTATCTACGACGCCGATCCGATGAAACATCCCAAAGCGAAACGGTACGACGAACTGACCTTTTTCCAGGTCATCGAAAAAGATCTCCGCGTCATGGATTCGACGGCCGTTACCCTCTGCATGGATCATAGCCTTCCGCTGATCGTATTTAATCTCAAAGAAAACGGAAACATCAAGCGAATCATTCTCGGACAAAAAGTCGGCACCATCGTCCGGAAAGCACTTTAACCGATCGGGAACGAGCGATTCTCAATGGCAACCGACATCAAAAAAACGGTGAAGGAGAAAATGGAGGGCGCCGTCGAACATCTTCGCAAAGAGCTGGCCGGTGTCCGCACCGGGAGGGCTTCGCTGGCGCTTTTAGACAATATAAAGGTGGATTATTACGGCACGCCGACTCTGTTGCGCCAGGTGGCCGCCCTGTCCGTTCCCGAAAGCCGCCAGATCGCCATTCAGCCGTGGGAACCGAACCTCATCGCCGAGATCGAAAAGGCCATCCTGTCTTCCGATCTGGGCCTCACCCCCAGCAACGACGGCAAGGTCGTCCGGATCAGTATCCCCCCCCTCACCGAGGAACGACGAAAAGATCTGGGCAAGCATTGTAAGAAATTGGGGGAGGATTCCAAGGTCGTCATTCGGAATCTCCGTCGGGATGCGAATGAAGACCTCAAAGGTCAGCAGAAGTCCGGCTCATTGAGCGAGGATGCGCTCCGAAAATCTCAAGATGAGATCCAGAAATTGACCGACGAATTCATCAAAAAAATCGACGAGGTTATTAAAAACAAGGAAAACGAGATTCTGGAAAAAACCTAGGTAGAGGAGGTATCGTCCATGTCACCGTCGTTCCACACTCGACTTCGTCCCCTGATCGTTTGGTTGCTGGTCGTCACGACCTTCAGCATCACCTTTGAAACCCGGGAAACTTCGGCCGCGTTTCTCCCCTCCGCAGCGTCCATGGATTTGGGAACCCTCGGGCCGGATCGTGAAAGTTCGATCAAAAGAATTCAGGCCGTCCTGGAATCCAGGCTCATCGTCCAGCGTTTGGCCGATTTTGGACTGACCCGGGCTGAAATCACGTCGCGTTTGGATCAACTTTCAGACCAGCAGGTTCACGGGATCGCAACCCAATTAGATGCTTTGCAACCGGGAGGGGATGCCCTGGGAACGGTCGTTGTATTGCTGGTGATTGCGATCCTGGTGGTGGTCCTTCTGCAATTGTCGGGTCACAAGATTATTATTACGAAGTAGATACCCAGCGAGCAAGGCGAGCGACCTGCCGGCAGGCAGGGAGGGGGAGGACCTCGACGAGCTCGGTCGAGTCGCTCAGTCGAGCGGCTTGGCCGGGAGCGAGGATCGGGCTTGGCCCGTCCGAGCGAGGGGTCTGGGGGCATCGGAGGATGCAAAGCACCGCACGGGCCCCCAGTTAAGAATGCCGGGGGCGACGTGAGCCCCTATAATAATGAACAGCCCTGCGGGGCATCGGTTGCGCTACCATCCATTATTGACAGGATACCTGCTCCTCGGAATCACAACGCTGTTATTCTTTGCGGATGGCCGCACGGCCTCCTCCGAACCCCTGCCCTCCGAGGACTCACTCATCGCCGGCGTTCCTTTTTATCCCCAAGAAGAACTGGGATGCGGTCCGGCGGCCGTTGCGAGCCTCTTGGCGTATTGGGGCCACCCGGTTTCTCTGGAAGAGATCACCCAAGAGGTTTATCTCGAAAAACTGAAAGGCAGCTTGCCCATCGACCTGGAACGGGCCGCGCAAAATCGTGGCCTCGCCGTCTCCTCCTACCCCGGCCGTCTGGAGGATCTGCGCCTTCATTTACAAAAAAACCAGCCCGTGATCGCCTTTCTCAACTTAAGATGGCGCCTGTTTCCGCAGGGTCATTTCGTGGTCGTCACGGGCTATGACGGGATTCACTCGATGGTCATCGTCCACTCCGGAGACCAAGCTTATAAAAGGATACCGGTTGAAACTTTCTTGAACGCATGGTCCAAAACAGGCTACTGGAATCTGCTGATTCTTCCCCGGGAGGTGACCTCATAAGACCCGAAACCTGTAAGATCCGATGGCTGATCGGAATGGGGCTTCTTTTTACGGTCGGGGGTTGCGGATCCATGCCGCGGATCGTCGTTTTGCACGACCCGCTCACCCCTCAGGAACACGTACAACTCGGCGTGAGTTATGAATCGCAAAAAGACTGGGCCTCGGCCGAAAAGCAATATCAGGCCGCTCTCGCTCAGGATCCGAACTTCTTGCCCGCGCTGGCCAATTTGGGAAATGTGTATGCCCAACAAGAACAGTACTCATCCGCCGAAAAAATGTATCGCCGCGCGCTGCAGCGTGATCCGAACCATCCCATGGTCAACAACAACCTGGCCTGGATTTATATCGTACAGGGAACCCATCTGGCCGAGGCCGGGGAACGGATCGACCGGGCCTTGGCGAAGGATCCCGGACACCGCGCTTTCTACGAGGACACCCGCGCCCTTCTTTTCTTAAGCCTTGGGCAACCGGCCCAGGCCCAAGCCGCGTCGTTTCGGGCCGAAACCGCCCTCGGTTCGGATCTGCCGGGTTTCGCACAGCAGCACAACGTGACCCGATCGAAAATCGAGGCGGCCATGGCCACCCGGGGGACCAAAGGGACGGAGGTTCCGTGACGCTCGCCAAGACGCTCAAAAAGACGCTCGCGATTCGACCGCCCCATCCCACCGTTGCGGAAATCGACCTGGCCGCCTTCCGTCAGAATCTCCGATGGGTCCGTGACCGCATCGGTCCACAGCGCGCGCTTCTCACCGTGGTGAAGGCCAACGCCTACGGTCACGGGATCATCCCCATTTCGCAGGCCGCCGTGTCCGAGAATATTCAGGGGTTGGGCGTCGCGTTCGTCGAGGAAGGCATACAAATCCGCCGGGCCGGGATCACGGAGCCGATTCTGGTCATGGCCGGTTTTCTCCCGGAAGAAGCCGAAGGATTCTTAAAGCACCGCCTTACACCGGTGATTTCCCATCCGGATCAACTGGACCCTCTAAAACGGCTGGCCCAAAAAGCCTCCCGCCCGATCGGCATCCATCTTAAAATTGATACCGGGATGGGCCGACTGGGATTGTTGGAGCGGGAACTCGGCCCCTTCATCGAACGGGCCCGCGCCGTCAAAAAAATCGAGATCCTTGGGTTGATGTCTCATTTCGCCGACGACGAGCTGACCGATTGTCGATCGGCCGAAGATCAGATCGACTGTTTTGAAAAAGTTCAGCGCACGATCGAGTCGCTCGGTCTAAAAATTCCCCTGCTCCATATGTCCAACAGCGCCGCGATCGTGGGTCTGAAGCGCGCTTGGTTCAATCTCGTAAGGCCCGGCATCGTGTTATATGGCTACGCGCCTTCTTCCTCGGCCAAGGACTCGATTCCGATCAAACCGGTCATGACTCTCAAAACACGAATCATTCATTTGAAACGGGTCCCGGCCGGAACACCGATCAGCTACGGCCGCACCTTTACCACGCGCCGGGAGAGCCTTATCGCCGTCCTACCGATCGGTTATGCCGACGGCTACAGCCGGGCTTGGTCGAACCGGGGCCAGGTATTGATCGACGGGCAACGCGTCCCGGTCATCGGGAGGGTCTGCATGGACATGACCGTGGTGGATGTCACGGATCTGCCGACCGTACGAATCGGGGCGGAAACCGTCCTGATCGGGGCGCAGGGAACCGAAACCCTCTGGGCCGATGCGTTGGCCCGGCAGCTCGGCACCATCCCGTATGAGATCCTCTGCGCCGTCAGTCACCGGGTGCCCCGTCTTTATCGCGAAGGAGTCGAACCGTCATGAGATGGCTTGAGGTCATCGGTTACACAACGGAAAAGTTCATCGAAGAGGTCGGGAACATCGCCGTGCTATTTTTGAACACTCTGAAATGGGCTCTGCGTCCCCCGCTCGGTTTTCACAACATCCTGAAGCAGATGGAAGAGGTCGGTGTCCGCTCGGTCCCGGTCGTTCTGATCACGGCCGTATCGACCGGCATGGTGCTGGCCCTTCAAAGTCATACCGGCTTCAAGCGGTTCAACGCCGAGAGCCTGGTCGGAACCGTCGTGGCCCTGTCCATGACCCGCGAGCTCGGACCGGTCCTCACGGCGCTGATCGTGGCCGGCCGCGCCGGGGCGGCCATGGCGGCCGAACTCGGGACGATGCGCGTCACCGAACAGATCGATGCCCTGAGTACGATGGCCGCAAACCCGATCAAATATCTGATCGTACCGAGGCTGCTGTCCGGGATGGTGATGCTGCCGATCCTGACCATTTTTTCGGACGCCATCGGAATCGCGGGCGGCTATTTCGTGGCGGTGCAGATGCTGGACGTCAACCCGGTCGTCTACATGAGGCGCACGACCGATTACCTGGAATACGATGACATTTTCGGCGGCCTGCTCAAGGCCCTTGTATTTGGGACGATCATCGCGACGATCAGTTGTTACAAAGGATTCAATACTCAGGGTGGGGCGGAAGGCGTGGGCAAGGCCACGACCGGGGCGGTCGTCATTTCTTCCATGCTGATCCTGATCTCGGATTATTTTCTGACCTCGATGCTGTTCTGAGAGAAAACGCCATGGGCGAACCGATGATCCAGCTCATTGATGTCACCAAATCCTTCAACAACAATCATGTCCTCCGGGGCGTCCATCTGACGATCGAGCGCGGAGAGACGATGGTGATCATCGGCGGAAGCGGCACCGGGAAAAGCGTGATTCTAAAACATATCATCGGCCTGATGAAGCCGGAGCGAGGAAAGGTGATCGTCGCCGGAAAAGATCTCTCCACCTTGAAGGAGCGCGCGCTGGATGATCTGCGGAAAAAATTTGG
This sequence comes from Nitrospirota bacterium, assembly GCA_016194285.1. GTDB lineage: Bacteria > Nitrospirota > Nitrospiria > JACQBZ01 > JACQBZ01 > JACQBZ01. Next base: position 12,096 of record JACQBZ010000050.1, read on the forward strand.
AATGCTCTTCCAGGGCGCCGCATTGTTCGACTCCCTCATGGTCTGGGAAAACGTCGGATTTGCGCTCCGCCAGCAGACCCATATGAGCGACGACGAGATCAAGCGGATCGCGACCGAAAAGTTAGTCATGGTCGGCCTGCGAGGGGTCGAAGACCAAATGCCGGCCGATCTTTCGGGCGGGATGAAAAAGCGGGTCGGCCTCGCCCGTGCGATCGCCATGGAGCCGGAGATCCTTCTGTACGACGAGCCGACCACGGGGCTGGATCCGATTATGGCGGATGCGATCAACGAATTGATCGTCGAGATGAAGCGCCGCCTCCAGGTTACGGGGGTGGCGATCACGCACGACATGACCAGCGCGTATAAGATTGCGGACCGGATCGCGATGCTGTACGAGGGGAAAATCCAGGCCGTGGGAACGCCGGATGAGATCAAGAACAGCAGCAATCCGATCGTTCATCAATTTGTCACCGGCAGCTCGGTCGGGCCGATCAAGACGGTGTAGATTCTCATGAGGATGGCCCTCGGACTCGTGGCGGCCGTTGGGATTGACCCAGCGAGCACGGCGAGCGAGAGGGGGAGGCTCCATCCGGCTTCGCCGGTGGAGGGGGCGACGCGAGCCCCTATAACAGAAAGGACGTTGTCCCTTCTATGCGACTAAGCACCGAGGCCAGGGTTGGACTGGTGGTTCTGCTCGGGGTGCTGATCCTGACCTATATGACGTTCAGGGTGGGCGGATACCGTTTCGGAACCGAAGCCGGCTATCGCATTTACGCGCTGTTCGATAGCGTGGCCGGGCTGGACACCAAGTCGAAGATCAAGGTGGCCGGCGTTGAGATCGGCAACGTGGAAACGATCGCGCTGCTGGACGGTCAGGCCAAGGTCACGCTGCGGATCAATCCGGATGTCAAACTTCGCAAAGGCACGCAGGCCGCCGTGCGCGCCACAGGGCTCCTGGGGGATAAGTACCTCGAACTTGTTCCGGGAAAAGAAGAGGGCTATCTGAAAAACGGAGACAGCATCACCCAGAGCGAACAGGTGGCCGATTTGGACCGGCTGATCAACCAGTTCAGCAGCATCGCGACCGACATCAAGACGGTCAGCGCCTCCCTGCGCGAAGCGCTCGGGACGAAAGAGGGCGAGACCTCATTGAAAGAAATTGTAGCCAACATTCGGGAGCTCAGCCACAATCTCAACGGCGCCGTAAAAGACAACCGCGAGAATTTCACCAAGGCCGTCGCCAATATTCAGGACGTCAGTTCATCACTCAAAACGGATCTGCCCAAGTTGCTGGAAAGCTTCAATCGCACCTCGGAAAAATTGGAAGCGATTGCGACCAAAGTTGAAAAAGGCGAAGGGACATTGGGCAAACTCATCGAAAAAGACGACGTTTATAATGAACTGGATTCGGCCCTCAAAGGATTAAACAATATCACGCAGAAGGTCGAAAGGGGAGAGGGCACGATCGGGAAACTTTTCACCGACGAGAAAGCGTACGATCAGATCACCACGACCCTCGAAGGCTTGAGCAACGCCGTGACCCGCATCGAACGGTTTAAAACCACGATCGGGTTCCGGGACGAGTATCAGCTCCATTCTCAAGAAAACAAAGGCTACTTTTCGGTACAGCTCCAACCCCGGGAAGACAAATTTTATCTTCTCGAGCTGGTGGACGACCCACGGGGACGGGTCACACAGACCACCACGCAGACCGACAACAATCCCCCCGTGGTGGAGACAAAGTCCGAACACAAGCTGAAGTTTAGCGCCGAGTTTGGACGGCGGTTTTCGGATCTGGCCCTTCGGGTCGGACTGGTGGAAAACAGCTTCGGAGGGGGCACCGATTTTTACCTCTTTAACGACGCCCTGAAGTTCAGCGCGGACATCTGGGATTTCAACAGCGACGACCCGGAGAACAAGCACCCTCATCTCAAGGCCACCGCCACCTATTCCTTCTTCAAATACGTCTTTGTGCAGGCGGGCTACGACAACTTCCTCAACCGGAAGATCTCCAACGCTATCGTCGGCGGCGGCCTCCGTTTCGAGGATGAGGATCTCAAATACCTCCTCGGCAGCGGGGCGTTGAGGGCGAGATAGCAACAACCAAGCCCGAATTATTAAGTCTGTAAAAAGGTTGTCAATACTGAGCTTAGAAGATATTAGGGGAATTATAAGCTCTCTTCAAGGTCCCGCTGTTTTTAACTTGCCACTCATCGGTGAATCTTGCGCGGATGAACGGCATATGTTAGACTTTTGCACTCTCGATTTCATTTCACTTAATAACCCAAATGACGTCTACCTTTATGACCTGGGCCAGATGGATTCTGTTGATGTCTGCGGTTCTACTATTTGAGGCCGATGCTCCGTCGGCCGCAGCGGTGGACCTCTCGACCCTCACACCGGAAGGATTTTTCCGGACGGTCAGCCGAATCGCGGAGCAAAGCGGGCCGAGAATCGGGGTGATCATCCGGGAGGATTACCCGACCCTTCCCAACGATGTCACACACCTGGTCGCGCGACAGTATCCTCGATTGTACGCCGACGTCTACAACTTGCTCAACATCCAATATCCACTGCTCTACTCGGAAGCCGCCGACTACACCCTCAAACATTCCCCC